>JBKEBN010000069.1:0-15839 GCA_047973175.1 Leucobacter sp. | reverse complement strand
CGTGATGATGCCTTTCGAGTGGGATGTGAGAGTTTCCTCGAAGGATCACACGGTGGCCGCGCCCACGTCGCGAGCGACGGGGCCAGCCACCGCGGGCTACACCACTCTACGGGGCACTACTTGCTTCTTGAACTCCTGAACGGCGACTCGGCCGCCGATAGTGGTCTTCTTCCCGTCGCCCTCGCAAGTGCTCCAAGTTCGATCGACGCTTCCCTGTGAGGATTTCGGTGCTGCCGCGTGCGCGGTCGCGGGGGTGAGCACCAGCACCGAGGCCAGTGCACCCGCCAAGATGAGTCGCCGCTTCTTGTACATAGTTTCTATCCGATCACGAGAGATAAGGCTTGTCTGTCATCCAGGCGACAGGCAAGATTACGGTTCGTAGACGTTGATGGTGGCCTTGCCTGTCTTCGCGTCTGTGGCGTTCGCGGATTTGGTGAAGGTCATCTGAATCGTGTGCTTGCCCTTAGCCAGAGGTTTCAGGGTGAAGTTCACCTTGTTCTTGCTTGCCTCGGTCAGTGCTTTTGAGGTGTGCTTCTTCCCGTTGATGAGCACCGTGACGGTGCCGGTAGCGTTGATTCTCGGGGTGGTGGTGAGGTTCGCGGTGAGTTTGACCTGGTCACCCGTCAGAAAGACGGTTGAAGAGACCGTCCCCTGCATTTTCGTCGTGGCCTTCGGGATCTCGAACTTCGCGCACACATCTCCGGGGCAGGCCAGCCAGCCTCTCAGCTCCATGGAATCCGCAACCTTGATCGCTGCCGCCCCGGAGAGGGATTGCACGTAAATATCTCGCTCTGCCGAAGAGCCCGCCTCAAGGGCGACCTGGTTGCCATCTGGTGAGAAGAACGCGTTAGAGAGATATCTGCCGTAGTTCGGATCGTACGGGATGTCTGTGACACCGAGCAGCCAAGTGACCTGTCCACTCCGCGCAAGCGCGCCGAAAGTCGCACTACCGTCTTTCGGCCACAGCACTGTTATGAGCCGGTCCCCGTTCGTTGAGAAGTCAAGTGCGGCTCCCTCGAGCTCCCAGGTCCAGGGATCTGACTTTCCGCAATCAACTCCGGTTGGTTCCTGGTTCACCCAGGTGCAGCCTCCGAAGAAGTCAGTGGTCGCGCCCGACGCGGGGTTCAGAAGGCCGAGGCGGCCGAACCGGATGAATGCGATCTTTCCGGTGACAGGATCGAAATCGAGCCCCGGCGAGATTCCGGTGATGGATTCTTCCGTTTCGGCGAGGAGGAGCTTCGGTGTTGATCCTGCTCGGGCAGGCATCGAGTAGATTCCCTCTCGACCGTTCTTGTCGGTAGCACGAATGGCGATCGTGGAATTGTTCGGCGAGATCGCGAGCTCCTGGACATCTCCGGGCACCGATCCTACCGCCAGGTTGCTCCCGTCCTTGGCCTGGACGCGAATCACCGTGTCATAAAGGTAGGCGATCCGGCTCCCGTCATCCGAGATGTCCAGCACGCGCGGGGCCGATGAGGTGTATTCCTCGGTGAGGTGCCAGATGCCGCTCGGTCCAGCAACTTCACGGGGGAGCCACCTCAGCGGTTCTTGCTCCCCGTTGACGAGGAGTGGCCCGTTGCCCGCGGGTGCTGCGGCGGCTGCAGGTGGTGGGGCCCCGACCGTGGGTGCAATGAGTGCCAGAGTAATGAGGATCCCCGCCGCAGCTACCGCGAGGAGGCCCCTCGGGCGGCGGTGCTGTTGTGCGGTGGCGGCAGGTAGCGCAGTCAGATTCATGGTCGTTCTCAGTTCTACCCTTTGTAGACCTGGACCTTTGCCGTGCCGGTTTTGGCGTCCATAGCGTTTGCCGATTTGGTGAAGGCCATCTGAATCGTGTGCTTGCCCTTAGCCAGAGGTTTCAGGGTGAAGTTCAGCTTGTTCTTGTTCGCTTCGGTCAGTGCCTTGGACGTGTGTTTCTTTCCGTCGACGAGCACTGTGATCGTGCCGGTCGCGTTGATCTTCGGGGTCGTGGTCAGGCTTGCGGTGAGCTTGATCTTCTCGCCCGTCAGGAACACCGTCGAAGAAACGGTGCCCTGCAGCTTCGTCGCTGCTTTTTGAGAGTATTTGGGACACACGTTACCTGGGCAGGCCAACCAACCATGCAGGCTCGCAGCAGACTTGACCTTCGTCGCGGCACCACCTGAAAGAGGCTTCACGAATACGTCAGGGGGCATGAGGGTGTTGTTGCTGACCTCATCAACTTCAATCGCTGCCTTCAAACCGTCGGGTGAGAAGAACCCGGTCTTTGCCGTCTGGCGACGCGTCTGATCCAGGTCGAGCAGCTTGACGATGGTGCCCTTTCGTGTCATCGTTGCGACGTAGCTCTTGGATCCGTTTCCGCTCTCACTGTTCTCGTCAACCGAGATGAGGAGCTGGTCCCCGCTGCTGTTGAAGTCGAAGACGAAGCTGCCGAGTTCCTGCGTTCGCTGTTCTCCATCGAGAAACACGGAGCACCTCGGATCATTCTCGAAATCCGGGCGCAACCCGATCCACCGGCAGCCTCCGAGGAAGTCCGTCACCGCCCCCGACGCGGGATCGATGAGAGCGATGCGAGCGGTGCCCAACATGGCGATCTTTCCCGTGACCGGATCGAAATCGATGCTCTTGCCGAGATACGCATCGGGGTACTTCTCATAGAAAATCAACTTCGGCGTTGCGCCTGATTTCGTCGACATGACATAGAGACGCTGCCCATCGGCGTAGGCCGAAGTCCTCACCGCCACCAGGGAATTGTCGGCAGAGATGGCGATGGCCTGACTGTCTTCTCCCTGAACTGTCGCTAGGAAGTATCCGTCGCCCTTGCCTGTCAGAACACGGAGGCTCGTGGTGCCCGGCTTGTCCTGCACTGTTGATGCGTAGACGATCATGCTGCCGTCGTCGGAGAGGTCCATGACCCACGGATACTGGGTAATGTTCCATTTCGGGTCGAGTGTCTCCTTCAGTGCGGCCACCTCCCCGGTCGGCCCGGACACATCCGTGGACACCCATTTATCCATCTGAGGGGATGCCTCCTCCTGCACGAGGAGCGGCCCGTTTCCCGGGGGAGCCGCGGCTGTGGCAGGTGTCGCAGTCATAGGCGTGACAAGCGCCATGGAGACGAGCATTGCCGTCGCGAGGGCCGACAGGAATTTGCGCATGAGAGGCTCCTTTGCCGTCTCGTGACCTCGACGGATGAACCGGGTCACTGTCGCGGGCGGTCTCATCCGGGTACCGTGGCAAGAGCCGACGGAGACTGGAAGCCGACTAGAAGCTCGCGGGAGGCGAGCAAGCCCTCAAAAGGAAGTTCTTCACGTTCCAGTCCTTCTTGTGGGGTCGCTTCCACGTGAGCTTCGCGTACAACCAGTACCCTCCGTCAACGCCAGACGTCAGGTTGGTCCACTTCACCGACGGGGCCTTCCACTGGTAGCTCGTCTTGTTATTCGGGAACTTGTTCGAGGTGTAGGTCTTCTTCCTGAGAACCGGGTTGTTCCAGGAAGTACTCGACCCTGCCCTGACCGTGTACTCGACCTTGAACTGGCGCACGCCCTGCTTGTAGAACTCTTTCAGCCAGACCTGTCCACCGATCGTGGTGTACACGCCGTCACTCGAGCATGTGCTCCACGTCTTCTTCCACTGCCCCTGAGAGCCATTGGGCTCTGCAGCGTTAGCGACGGTCGGCGTGAGTACGAGTAGTGACGCCAGCACCGTCGCGAGCGCGAGTTGAAACTTCTTCTTCATGGCATACATTGTCAGCGGAAGCAGCAGCTCAGTCTGTCACCTGGTTGACACAGCACGCCACTGAGAGTCACGGAAGCATAACGCTTCGCCTTCAGCCCTCTTTCCTCTTCGGCACGCCACCATTTCGGGCACGCCACCCTGCCGCGTGGTTACGGTTGTACCGTGCTCGTGTCCACGGTGCTCATGTAGTCCATCAGCTTCTGCACGGCGTCAGGGTCTTGAGCAGCCTGCATCAGCTCGGGCATGTTCGTCATCACGATCATGGTGAGCACGAAGGTGAGAATCGTGGCCAGCACGCCTGCGGCGAGGGGCACCCAGAAGGTGAGCTTGCCCGCGCGCATGCGCTGAATGGAGAAGACCAGGGTGACCGCGTAGAGCGCGAACATGCCGAGCGCGCTGACCGTGGCAAAGGTGTTCACCCAACCGGGCACGGAGAAGTCGGAGACCTCGAGGGCCTCGGCGACCAGCGCGAGCGTGGGCGGCATCGAGAAGAGCACCATCGCCGAGTAGAGGGCACCGAACGCGCCGATTATGAGCAGCACGATGGTGATCGCGATGTCGCCCGTGCGACGGCGCGGCCGCGGGGCTGCGGCGGGCTGCGGCGCGGGGTTCTGGTGCGGCTGACCGGCGCGGTAGGGCGGTGGATCCCCCGCGTCTCCTCGACTGCTTTGAGCCGGGGGAGTCGAGGTCTGCGAGGCACCGGCGTCGGAGGCGGAACCTCCGACCCCGAGGTTGTGCGGCACGCCCTGCACCGACGCCGAAACCGGGGCGTTCGACTGCGGGGAAGCGGCGGTCTCGGGCTGCTCTTCCGGCTGCCAACTCCAGCCTTCGGGCGCGTACTCGCCGTAGGCGGGACGGGGCCGCTCGGCTTCCGAGCGTGCCCCCTGTTCGTTCTGGGGATCCGACACTACGCGCTCACCGACCTTCCCGCCGAGCCGAGCTGCTGCGTCGCTTCGACGACGCGTGCAGCCATCGCGCTCTCGGCCAGCTTGCCCCAGGCACGCGGGTCGTACTGCTTCTTGTTACCGACCTCGCCGTCGACCTTCAGCACGCCGTCGTAGCCGCGGAACATCGAGTCGGCCACCGAGCGCGTGAACGCGTACTGGGTATCTGTGTCGATGTTCATCTTGATGACGCCGTTCGCCACCGCCTCCGCGATTTCCGCGGCCGACGATCCCGAGCCGCCGTGGAAGACGAGATCGAGCGGCTTCGCGCCGGTGCCGTACTTCTGCTGCAGACCGGCCTGAATCTCACCGAGCAGTTCGGGGCGCAGCGAGACGTTGCCGGGCTTGTAGACGCCGTGCACGTTGCCGAAGGTGAGCGCGACGAGGTATCGGCCCTGCTCGCCGAGTCCGAGCGCCTCGACCGTAGCGACGGCGTCTTCGAGGGTCGTGTAGAGCTGATCGTTGATCTCGTGGCTGACGCCGTCTTCCTCACCGCCGACGACGCCGATCTCGACCTCGAGCACGGAGCGGATCGCGGCGAGCCGCGGGAGGAGCTCTTTTGCAATGTCGAGGTTCTCTTCGAGCGGCACCGCCGAACCGTCCCACATGTGCGACTGGAAGTAGGGGAGGCCGCCGTCTGCGACGCGCTCCTCGCTCGCGGCGATGAGCGGTAGCAGGAAGTCGTCGAGCGCGTTCTTGGGGCAGTGGTCGGTGTGCAGCGCGACCGTGATGTCGTAGGCCTTCGCGACCTCCTCGGCGAACTTGGCGAAGGCGATCGCACCGCCCGCGCGATTCTTCACGGTGTGGCCGGCCCAGTAGTCGGCACCGCCGGTGGTGACCTGGATGATGCCGTCGGATCCGGCCTCTGCGAAGCCCTGCAGCACGGCGTTGAGGGTCTGCGAGCTCGTCACGTTCACCGCGGGGAAGGCGAACCCGCCGTTCTTCGCGGCATCGAGCATCGCGGCGTACTGCTCCGGAGTTGCGACGGGCATGTGGGCGCTCCTTGTCGTTGCGTCGGATCGGTCGAGTGAAAGGCCCAGTTGAAGAGCATCGACCGCTTCGAAACACCAGTCTACGCGGTAGGCTTGGCAGCATGACTGAACCGAATTCGCTTGGTGATTGGCAACCCGACCGCAACCTCGCGATGGAGCTCGTGCGCGCGACCGAGGCCGCCGCGATACGCGCGACACCGTGGATCGGACGCGGTGACAAGAACGCCGCAGACGGCGCGGCCGTTGACGCGATGCGTCGATTCCTCTCGACCGTCAACATGACGGGCACCGTCGTGATCGGTGAGGGCGAGAAAGACGACGCTCCGTGGCTCTACAACGGCGAGGTCGTCGGCAACGGCGAGGGTGCCGAGTGCGACGTGGCGGTCGACCCGATCGATGGAACGCGGCTCACCGCGGAGGGCCGCCCGGGTGCCCTCTCCGTGATCGCGGTCGCCGATCGGGGCAGCATGTACGATCCATCGGCGGTGTTCTACATGGACAAGCTGGTCTGCGGCCCGGCGGGGGTCGGGGTGGTCGACATTCGTCGCCCCATCGGCGAGAACATTCGGGCGCTCGCGCGCGCGAAGGGCGTCGAGGTCTCCGACATTCGCGTCGCGGTGCTGGATCGGCCTCGCCACGAACAGCTCATCGCCGATATTCGTGAGGCGGGTGCCGGCACGCGCCTCATCATGGACGGCGACGTTGCGGGTGGCGTGAACGCCGCTCGCTGGGACTCGCGCATCGACATGTGCGTCGGCGTCGGCGGCACCCCCGAGGGCATCATCACCGCCTGCGCGGTGAAGGCGCTCGGCGGCATCATCCAGGGCCGCCTGTGGCCGAAAGACGACGATGAGCGCCAGCGCGCCATCGACGCGGGGCACGATCTCGACCGCGTGCTCGAGGCGAGCGACCTGGTGGCGAGCGACAACTGCTACTTCGTGGCGACCGGCATCACCTCTGCCGACTTCGTCGAGGGAGTGCGGCGCAGCGGGCCGTTCATCCGGGCCGAGAGCATCGTCATGCGCGCCCACTCGGGCACCATCCGCCACGTCATCAGCGATATGGACCCCAAGCGCTGGTTCTGATCGCGCCGGTCGCCGATCACCAGACATACCCGCCGGAGCCGCTGCGTCTCTAGTCCCTGCGTCTCTGCCGGGACTACCGATCTGCGTCATCGCCCCGTGTCGTCATCACCCGGTGTTAGCTCGGGCGCGACGAGGGGGCGCACCGCGTCTTCGAGCTGCGCGGGTTCGGTGCCGATCTTCTCGCCGTTGAGCGCGCCGATCTTGCGCGCGGTCGGGAGCACTTGGCGTTCGAGTGAGCCGACGTAGGCGTTGTAGTCTTGCACGCTGCGCGACAGTGTGCGGCCGAGCTTGTCGAGGTGCGCGGCCGTGCGGCCGAGCCTGGTGTGGAGTTGGCGGCTGAGATCGAAGAGGGTGCGCGCCTCTGCCGTGAGCGATTCCTGCCGCCAGCTGTGCGCGATCGACTTGAGAATGGCCCACAGGCTGACCGGGGACGCGAGGGCGACGCGGCGCTCGAACGCGTACTCGAGCAGCAGTGGATCGCTGTCGAGTGCGCTCGACAGCAGCGACTCGCTCGGCACGAACGCGATGACGAACTCGGGGGAGTCTGATAGCGCAGACCAGTAGCCGCGGTCGCTGAGCGCCACGATGTGGTCGCGCAGCGCCCGCGTGTGTTTTGCGAGCAGTGCCGTGCGCCGGGCTTCGTCTTCGACGTGCTGCGCTTCGAGGTAGGCGTCGAACGGCACCTTTGCGTCGATGGTGACGAACTTGCCCCCGGGGAGCTGCACGATCATGTCGGGCCGCAGCGATCCCGCGCGTCCGCCGGCACCGCTTGCGCCGGCACCACCGCCGAGCCGGCGCTGCACCTCGAAGTCGACGTGCTCGACCATGCCTGCGGCCTCGATGATGCGGCGCAGCTGGGTCTCGCCCCACAGCCCGCGAGTGTTGTTCGAACGCAGTGCCGAGGCGAGACTTTCGGCTGTTCCCCGCAGCTTCTCCTCAGCGCGCGCGGCGTGCCGCAACTGCTCGGCAAGCTCTCCGTGCTGGGCGGCGCGCTGCTGCTCCATCGTTGCCACCGTGTGTTCGAGCTTGCCCAGGCTGTCGCGCAGCGGCGCGAGCTGCTGCAGCACCCGCTGCTCTTCTCGATCGAGTTCGGAGCGCTGCTGCGCGTTGAAGTGAGCGTCGCGCAGGCGATCCTCAAGCCCCTGTGCCCGAGTCTCGGCAGCCGCAAGCTCCTCTCGCAGCAGCCGTGCTCCGGCGTCGGAGTCGAGCCGAGTCTGCTGCACGGCGAGCGAGCGCTCGCGGTCGGCGCGCTCGGCGGCTTCGCCGAGGAGACGCTTGGCACCGACACCGGCGACGCTATACCCGACGGCGAAGCCGACAGCGGCGAACACCAGTGCGGTCGCGACGAGGAGAACTACTGTGAAAGGAACCATGCCGACATCGTCTCAGCAACCTCTGACACTCACGCTCAGCGACATCGACATCGACCCGCAGTTCGTCGGGTGCGGCGCGCAGTCGCCCGCTCACAGCTTCAGCGGGATCGCCTTGAGTTGCTGAATATGCAGCCCTGTCTTCTTCGCGAGCGCGACCACGTCGGGCACCTCGTGTCGCAGCGCCGCATCCGAGACGATCGCAGCGCAGGCCTCGGCATCGGCCAGAGCGTTGTGGTGCGCGAACTCGCCGAAGCCCGCGGCCTCGGCGGAGAGAGGCAGCCGATGCGAGGGGATCTGATAGGTCTTGCGCGAGACCTGCACGCTGCAGAGGTAGCGGAGCCTGGGCACCGGGGTGATCGTCTCGGCGCAGGCAGCGCGAATGACGCCCATGTCGAAGCTGGCGTTGTGAGCGATCGTCACGTCGTTTCCGATGAACCCCCTCAGCTCCTCGAGCTGCTCCTCCCACAGCCGGGCCGACGCGACCATCTCCGCGGTGATGCCGTGGATTCTGATGTTGAAGGGGAGAAAGTCTGCGTGCGCGACGGGCGGCTTGATGAGCCAGTCAGCGCGATTCACCACCCGACCGTCGCGCACCCGCACCAGACCCACCGCGCACGCGGATGAGGGGTGACTATTGGCGGTCTCGAAATCGATGGCGGTGAAATCTACTGGCACGCCTAATACCCTGACACACCCCACCGACATTCGCCGCTGCCCGGCGACGATCCGGGGTACGGTTGTGGGGTGATCCCGGTTCATCACATGATTCGGGATCGGAACCCCGCACATTCTCGAACGAAAGGCCCGCACCCATGTCAGTCGTGAAGATCAACGCCCTCTCCGTGCCCGAGGGAGCCGGCTCCGAGCTAGAGGCGCGCTTCGCCGCTCGCAAGCACGCCGTCGACTCCTCGCCCGGTTTCGAGGGTTTCCAGCTACTGCGCCCGGTGAAGGGCGACGCCCGCTACTTCGTCGTGACGCAGTGGGAAACCGAGGAGCACTTCGAGGCGTGGCGCGACTCGCGCGGCAACGCCAATGCGCACGCTCAGGGCTCGGGCGAGCAGCCGCGCAAGCCGGTCGCGACCGGAGCCGAGCTGCTGGAGTTCGAGGTGGTGGATCTCGACGCGCTCGTCTAGCCGGACGGCTCGTGCGCTCTCGGCTTTCGCGAGCGGAAGTGTTTCTCGCGAGCGAGCCTCCTGCGCACCGTTCGCAGTAAGCCCGCTCGCTGGGAATGGTTCAACTCGCGGTGAGGAAGGGCGGGGCGGGTAGACTGATCCCTCGTGGCTCTTACTATCGGAATCGTAGGCCTGCCCAACGTGGGCAAGTCGACCCTCTTCAACGCTCTCACTCACAACGACGCGCTCGCGGCGAACTATCCGTTCGCGACCATCGAGCCGAACGTCGGCGTGGTCAACCTGCCCGACGCGCGACTCGACAAGCTCGCCGAGATCTTCGGCAGTGAGCGGATTCTGCCCGCGCCCGTGTCGTTCGTAGACATCGCCGGCATCGTGCGCGGTGCGAGCGAGGGCGAGGGGCTGGGCAACCAGTTCCTCGCGAACATCCGCGAGGCCGACGCGATCGCGCAGGTCGTGCGCGGCTTCAGCGACCCCGATGTCGTGCACGTCGACGGCGAGGTGAACCCGGCGAGCGACATGGAGACGATCAACACCGAGCTCATCATCGCCGACATGCAGACCCTCGACAAGGCGCTCGTGCGCTTCGAGAAGGAGCTGAAGAACCGCAAGATCGACGCCTCGGTGGTGGAGACCGCGAAGGCGGCGCGGGCCGCACTCGACGAGGGCAAGGTGCTGTCGCACGCCGGGATCGACCTCGAACCGATCAAGGAGCTCGGGCTGCTCACCGCGAAGCCGTTCCTCTATGTCTTCAACGTCGATGAGTCGGTGCTGCAGGATCGCGCGAAGCTCGACGAGCTCGCGGAGCTCGTCGCCCCGGCGAAGGCGATCTTCCTCGACGCGAAGATCGAGAGCGAGCTCATCGAGCTCGACGAGGCCGACGCCCGCGAACTGCTCGAGTCGATCGGGCAGGAGGAGAGCGGGCTGGATCAGCTCGCCCGCATCGGCTTCGACACCCTCGGCCTGCAGACCTACCTCACGGCGGGCCCGAAAGAAGCTCGCGCGTGGACCATCAAGAAGGGGGCGAGCGCGCCGCAGGCGGCGGGCGCGATCCACACCGACTTCGAGAAGGGCTTCATCAAGGGCGAGATCATCTCGTTCGACGACCTGGTCGAGTGCGGCTCCGTCGCCGAGGCCCGCGCGCACGGCAAGGCGCGCATGGAGGGCAAGGACTACGTCATGCGCGACGGCGACGTCTGCGAGTGGCGTCACTCAAGAGGATGATGCGAAGCAGGAGTACCCGCCCGCAGAACGGAGCACTCAGCGCCAACTGACGGCCTCTGTGCCGCCCCAGGAACGGGTGATCCAAAAGGGTGACAAAAAGGTCCGCCACTTTAAGGATCATCTTTCGTATGGTGGCCGCATGCCCGCTTCCCACCCTCGTACCCGCGCTGCCGTCTACCTCCGCATCTCGCTCGATCGGAACGCCGATGGGCTGGCCATCGAGCGCCAGCGCGAGGACTGCCTGCGGATCGCAGCAGACCGCGGCTGGGAGGTCGTCGAGGAGTACGTCGACCAGTCGAAATCCGCGACCGACAAGACGAAGAAGCGCCCGGACTACGATCGCATGGTCGCCGACTATGCGCTCGACCGCTTCGAGGCGATCATCTGCTACGACCTCGATCGACTCACCCGCCAGCCCCGGCAGCTCGAGGACTGGATCGACGCCGCCGAAGAGCAGGGCCTCAAGCTCGTCACCGCCAACGGCGACGCTGACCTGACGACCGACGCCGGCCGGCTCTTCGCCCGAGTCAAGGCAGCCGTCGCCCGCTCTGAGGTCGAGCGCAAGTCCGCTCGCCAGTCCCGCGCGCACGTCCAGCGTGCCCAGCAGGGACGCGCACCGAAGGGCGTGAGACCGCTCGGCTACGCCGTCAACGGCGACGTGATCCCGGAAGAGGCAGCTGTCGTCAAGGAGATGTACCGGCTCTTCTCCGTCCACGACGGCACGCCGATCGCCTGGCTCGCCGCGGCGCTCTCCGGGAAGACCGGCCCCACCGCGCCGAAGTCGATCCCGCATCTGCCGAAGTTCACACGCACCCTGGCGATCGAGCGCAACGAGCGCCGCGCGGCAGAGGGTCTCGAGCCGAACCCGGTTCCCGAGGACGGCCCGTGGAGGTCGAGCACTGTGCTGAGCATCCTGCGGAACCCGCGTTATGCCGGGTACTCGGTGTACACCGATCAGCGCGACCGCACGACGAAGAACAAGCGACGCAGCTGGTACTCCCAGGTGCTCCGCGACGACGACGGTCAGCCGGTCATGGGGCAGTGGGAGCCCATCGTCGACGAGTTGACCTGGCATCAGGTGCAGGATCGGCTCAACGACCAGACGCGCATCACGAATCGCACGGGCTCCACGACGCGCAAGCACCTCGGGTCGAGCCTCTACCGCTGCGGCATCTGCGACGAGCGCATCACGGCGCACTCTCGGGGCTATCGCTGCGCCGGGCACGTCACCCGCTCCCGGCCGCACATCGATGACTTCGTCCTGCGTGTCGTCCGGGAGCGGCTCTCGCGCCCCGATCTGCTCGAGCTCCTGCCGTCCGGCGATGAGCCCAGAATCGCTGAGATTCAGGACAAAATCGTTGCGCATCAGGGCAGAATCCGCCGCGCCCAGAGCGACTACGACGCGGAGATCATCGAGGGCTACGACCTCAAGCGCATCCGGGATCAGGAGAACGCCATGATCGAGGCGCTCGAGCTCGAGCGCCTGCGCCTGACCACGAGCACTGACCTCGGCCCCGTGATCGGCTCGCGCGACCCCGTACAGGCGTTCGACGACGCTGACCTTGCGGTGCAGCGCCGCGTGATCGACTTCCTCGTCGAAGTCCGTCTCTTGCCGCACCCGCGCGGTAAGAAAGGCTTCAACCCCGATACCGTGAAGGTGACGCCGAACCATGAGCACAACCGACGACCAGCCCAGGCAGATCTACTTTCGTGAGCCGCAGCCAGAAGGTGCAACGCTGCGAGAGCAGCAGCAAACTGCACGGCTCACGGCGTTGTTCAACGACCTAGAGCCCTTGCTCGGCATCGGCGAGGCTGTGGTGACCGGAGATCTTCCCGATGCTTAGATCGCGCCTCTTCGAACTCAGATGACGACCAGCTCCCCCATCCCCAGAGGCCCTGTGGGTAACACGCCCACGGGGCCTCTGGTGTTGTTCGGACCCCCTTCGGTCGATTGAGCGCGAGTCAGCCTCAGTTGACGATGGAGAGCAACCCGTTCGGCCTCACCTGAAGCCACGATCGGAGTGCAAGCCTCGCCTTGCTTGCTACGGCCTGCGCGTACCGCGAGACCCTTTGCGCCCCCGCGGGTTTGCGTCCGAGGGCATCTCCCGCTCTGGCGGCAATTCGTCTATCAGCGCTCCGTTCAACAGAGCGACCGGATCGACGCCCAGAATTGCTGACACCTCGTCCACGGTATTCAGAGTCCAGTTCCGCTCGCCCCGCTCGGCACCGGCGAGGTAGCGCGGCGTTACGCCGACACGATGTGCAAGACGGTCTTGGGAGAGCCCCCAGTGCTCCCGCTGCGCCCGTAGGGCTTCGCCGAGTCGGATTCGAAGAGGGGGAGGTACAGCCATTCTCATAGGCTGGCGCTACGGAGTCAAACGTTCCAGGCACATAAACGAGCAGGAACGTAACTGTTCCACTATGATGAACTGCAAGGCATTGCGCTTCGTGGGTCTGCCGTGATTGCCAGGAACTCCCGACCGTCACTTCGCCAGCGATGGATACTCGACGGGTAATTCGGCCTGGCATATCGGCGATCCGAATGAGGCGCAATTCGTGGAGCCTGCCTGACCGTGGTCTGAGTCCGCCCTCTAAAGAGAAGCCAGAACGAGTGAGAACTGGAGCACCGACGATGGAGACCGTGCGTGGGGTGGCTGGTGCATCAACGCTCCTCGTAGCGGGCACCCTCGCGCTGACCGCCTGTGCCACCACCAGCAGCCTCGACGGCGCGTACTACAACGAAGCCGGCCGTCTCACGATCTCTCGAGGCGAGGTCGTCTTCAACATGCTCGACTGCGTCCGCGAAGACGGCCTCGTTCCGAACGGTGAAGCCAGGTTTCATTCTGCTCCGAGCGCCGAGGGGACGCTCACCGACGATGAGTCCAGCATCGTCTGGGTCTCGGAGAACGAGCACATCTCGTACCGGGAAGTCCCGGTCAGCGAGGTCACTCCGATCGGCGTCACGCGGGCAGGCGACCTCACCGTCATCGAGATCGACGGCGTTGAGCTGCGAAGCGGTGACGACGAATCCGCGCTCGCAGAGTTCGCCCCGCGTTGTAACGACCAACCGACGTACCGAGAGAGACCGCCACCTTGAAGCTCACCAGAGAAGAGAGTTTCAAGACGTCTACCGAAAGACACATCATTATGAAGACAATCACCAAACTCGGTGCAGCCGGCACCGTGCTCACGGCAAGCGCCCTCATCCTGACCGGCTGCTCCGGTGGCAGCGGCCTTGGTGGCACTTACTACACTCAGAATGGCAGCGGCACCGATGACCTCGGGCAGCTCGTCATCGACGGCAACAACGTGCAGCACCATGAGATCGAGTGCGAAGGTGTGGTTGACGAACCCGACGTCACCAGCTCCGGTGAGCTCAACGATGACCGCACGCGGATCGTCTGGATCGTCTCGGGTCAAGATTCACGCTATGACCGCACCGGCACCGAAATGATCATTTTGAGTGAGAGCACCATCAGCCTCAGCGGTGACGCCTACGTCCACGAGAAAAGTGACACGGGCAAGGCGATGCTCACCGAATTTCAAGACGCTTGCGCTGTTCAGGAAGCCGATGCAGCAGCCAGGGCAAAGGAGGCCGAAGCTCGCGCTGCTGCAGAGGAGAAAGCCGAGAAGGCCCGCGTTGCAGCTGAAGATGCATATCTCGCACAGGGTGGAACCTTTGTCGCGGAATTTTCCATGGAGCTGACGATCGATGGATCAGATGTTGTCTTGGTACTGCCAGATCCGACCTCCGAGGGGGGCCAGAAAGGGGACACCTATCGCGGCACTATTTCCGAGAATGCCACTAGTGCCGTTGAGGGCTCATCTGGCCGCACGATCAAGTGGAAGGCTGACGATGGAACCGAAAGCACGGGCTCTATCTCACCCTCGTGGGAAGGAGATCAGATCACGGGCATCTACCTGGACGGACCTGTAATGGCTACCTTCTACGAATCGAGTTCTCCCGAGGCTCAAGCGATCAAGGACGAGTTTCAGGCACTCATCGATCATGCGAGTAAGTACTAGGAGGACATCTGACATGGGTATCGATCCAACAGCCTTCACAACTGCTGACCTGTCCAGTTCGGAGGTCGACGCCACTGCGCTCGCGACGCTGGCGCAGCACCGTCCTGACCTGTGGAGCGAGATCCAGCGGCACCCTCGCTGCTATCCCGAGCTCGCCCAGTGGATCGACCAGCAGGTAGCACCGCAGCCGCAGCGTCCAGCTGCGAAGCCCACCGCCGACGAGTGGGCGACATGGTTCCGGCAGACGGTCGGCCGTGAGCCCTCTATGACCGAGTATCAGACCGCCGTAGCGAATGGTGAGATCGCGAAGCACCGCGACCAGTCGGTGCAGGCCATGACGGATGGCGCGAAGCAGATGGCCGCAGGTGCAAAGGGCTTCTACGACGCCAAGATCGCTCCTGCCGCGCAGCGTGCAGCGCGCTCGGCTCAGTCCGCGCTGAAGAGCCCTCGCAATGGGTCTGGGCGCGCGCCTTCAACCGCTGCGGCCTGGACGCTCCGGGCCTTCTTCGCCGTCGCGGCGGCTGGATTCCTCGGGATCATCTCGATGTTCATGCCGTTCGTCTCAGCATTTGGGTACTCAGCGAGTCTCATGCAGGAATGGGGCGAGGAAGTCGCCGGGACACTGGGGATCTTCGTTCTCGTGATCGCTCTGGCAGTACTGGCGCTCCTCTTCCGCCGACTCTGGGTGCAGATCACCGCCAGTGTCGTCGCGACCATCGTCGGCGTCCTCGGCATGTCCGTCGACTTCATAGCGATGTCGGAGATCCAGCAGGGCGTATCGGCCGGGAGCGGCCTCGTCCTGATGACAATCGCGTACACAGCGATCACCGCCGGCGGGATCACCGCCCTGGTATCCAGCATCCGTGCGCGCAAGTGATGACCTGAATGGCCAGCCGCCCGATCAGCGGAGAAGTACCCCGTAGCAAAACTCGCCGCCAGCGCTCTCGCGGCAACAGCCTCGCCAGCTCACGACAGTCCACCGGCTGGCGAGGCTCTGCTCACAGGGATCTCCGCCCCGCCACCCGACCCCCGAATAGACTGAACCGCATGCCGACTCTTGAAGCGCTTGCGGCCTTTGCTTTGGCATCGGTGATTCTCATCGTGATTCCTGGGCCGAGCGTGCTCTTCGTGATCGGCTGCTCGCTCTCCTACGGCCGGCGCGGTGGCCTGATGAGCGTGCTCGGCAATGGACTCGGCGCGCTCCCGCTCGTCGCGGCGGTCGCGTTCGGGGTGGGGGCGGTCGTCGCGCAGTCGATCCTGCTGTTCACGATCATCAAGCTCCTCGGTGCGGCCTATCTGATCTATCTCGGCGTGCAGGCGATCCGTCACCGCGCAGACGGCGTCGGTACCG
>JBKEBN010000136.1:0-29492 GCA_047973175.1 Leucobacter sp. | reverse complement strand
GAAGTCGGATGCGCACGGTGTGACGCTGAAGAACGTCGCGACTCCGAAGTCTCCGGGCGGCGAGTGCGTTGAAGAGGGCGGTTGCGAGACCACTCACAGCACCCCGGGCAAGTGGACGCTGGAGAAGACCTCGGACCCGGCCTCGGGTTCGACGGTGCAGCCCGGTTCCAAGATCAAGTACACGGTGAAGGCCACGAACTCTTCGAGTGCTGATGTGACCGGTGTCGAGGTGGTCGATGACCTGACCGAGGTGCTGAAGCACACGGGCAACGTGTCGAACATCACGGCGTCGGTAGGCTCGGCGTCGATGACCGACCCGAACACGCTCACGTGGAACCTGGGTACGCTCGCGAAGAACTCGTCGGCGACGGTCACCTACGAGGTCACGATCGACGATGACGCCTTCGGAGTGAAGCTGGTGAACGCGGTGACGGGCGATGGCTCGATCCCGCCCACCGACTGCACCGAGAAGGATCCCTGCGAGACCACGCACACCACCCCGTCGTGGAAGGTTGAGAAGACCTCTGATCCCAGGAGCGGATCGACCGTGGCGGCCGGCAGCACCATCACCTACACGGTGAAGGCGACCAACAGCGGTGCGGTGCCGATCGAGAGTGTTCTGCTCACCGACGACCTGTCGGGTGTGCTGGATCACGTCGTCGGTGGGGTGACGGACATCGCCTGGACGACCCCGACCGGTTCGGGAACCGTTCTCGGCGATACTCCGGAGTTCGACGCCGGCACCAAGTCGATCACCGGCACGATCACGACGCTTGGCGCGGGTTCGAGCGTGGCGATGACCTACAAGGTCAAGCTCGCCGACGACGCGCACGGTGTCACGGTGAAGAACAAGGCCTGGGGCACGAGCGAGACCGCTCCGCCGACCGATTGCGACGTGGAAGAGCCGTGCTCGACCACTCACAAGACGCCGGGCAAGTGGACGCTGGCGAAGACGGCTGATCCGAAGTCGGGTTCGACGGTGCAGCCGGGCTCCACGATCAAGTACACGCTGAAGGCGAAGAACGATTCGAGTGCCGATGTCACCGACGTCGTCGTGGTCGATGACCTGACGAAGGTGCTGGAGCACGCGGGCAGCCTGACGGTGACTCCGCCTGCGGTGGGCACGACCTCGCTGTCGGGTGACGGCAAGACGCTCACCTGGAACGTGGGCACCCTCGCGAAGAACTCCGAGGCGACCCTGACGTACTCCGTCAAGGTCAACGCGGATGCGCACGGCGTCACTCTGAAGAACGCGGCGACGGGCGATGGCTCGGTGCCGCCGGACGAGTGCACCGAGGAGAAGCCGTGCGAGACCACGCACAGCACTCCCGCGAAGTGGACGCTGGCGAAGACCTCGGATCCGAAGTCGGGTTCGACGGTGCAGCCGGGCTCCACGATCAAGTACACTGTCAAGGCGACCAACGGCTCGGGAGCTGACGCTACCGATGTCGTGGTGGTCGATGACCTGACGAAGGTGCTGGAGCACGCGGGTGACCTGACGATCACGCCGCCCGCTGTGGGTACGACCTCGCTGTCGGGTGACGGCAAGACGCTCACCTGGAACGTGGGTACGCTCGCGAAGAACTCCGAGGCGACCCTGACGTACTCCGTCAAGGTCAACGAGGATGCCTTCGACAAGACCCTCGTGAACGCGGTGACGGGCAAGGGCTCGGTGCCGCCGGACGAGTGCACCGAGAAGGAGCCGTGCGAGACCACGCACGTCACTCCTCCCGAGCCGAAGCTGACGCTCGTCAAGGAGGTCAAGGGCAACACCGAGACCGGTGGCGAGGCGAAGCCGACCGACTGGACGCTGAAGGCTGACGGTCCTGTGAAGGTCGAGGGCAAGACCGGCTCGGAAGACGTCACCGGCGTCACCGTTCGGGCCGGTGAGTACGCTCTCAGCGAGTCGACCGGACCGAAGGGTTACGAGTTGGCCACCCTGACCTGCGTCGATGCGCAGGGGCAGCAGATCGAGGGCGTCTCCACCGAGAACGCCAGCGTGAAACTGGCCCTCGGCGACCACGTGACCTGCACGTTCACGAACGTCGCGATCGCTCCGGAGTGGACCTTCTTCAAGTCGTCCAACCCCAACAGCGGTTCGACCGTGAAGCCGGGCGACACCATCACCTACACGGTGACGGCGGTTCCGGGCCAGGGCGTTCCCACGCGGAACGTCGTGATCACCGACGATATGTCGGCAGTGCTCGGCAACGCCGAGCTCGGCACGATCACGGCCTCGCAGGGCACGGCGGAGGTGCAGGAAGGCACCACCAACCTGGTCTGGACGGTGGGCACCCTCTCCGAGGTGCAGACGCTCACCTACTCGGTCAAGGTGAACGCCGACGCGGTCGGTGTGACGCTGAAGAACGTCGTGACCGGTGAGGGCTTCACGCCTCCGGGCGAGTGCCCTGAGGATGATCCTGATTGCCGTACGACTGAGCACTACACGCCCGAGTGGACTCTGGTGAAGTCGTCTGATCCCGCGAGCGGGTCGACGGTGAAGCCGGGCGACAAGGTGGAGTACACGCTGACGGCGAAGAACACTTCGAAGAAGGCGGAGCTCAAGGGTGTGAAGGCTACGGATGATCTGTCGGAGGTGCTGAACAACGCTGAGTTGGTCGAGCCGCTTGCGGATGGTCTGACGAAGGCCGGTGACACGACGCTCGAGTGGGCTGTGCCGACGCTGGCTCCGGGTGAGTCGGCCGAGGTGAAGTACTCGGTGACGGTGAATGCCGATGCGATCGGTGTGACGCTCAAGAACGTCGTGACGGGTGATGAGACGGTTCCGCCGGCTCCGTGCCCTGAGGATGATCCTGATTGCCGTACGACTGAGCACTACACGCCCGAGTGGACTCTGGTGAAGTCGTCTGATCCCGCGAGCGGGTCGACGGTGAAGCCGGGCGACAAGGTCGAGTACACGCTCACCGTGAAGAACACGGGCCCCGTGCCGCTCACCGGTGCCAAGGCGACGGACGACCTGTCCGGCGTTCTCGGCAACGCGAAGCTCAGCGAGCCCCTGGCCGATGGTCTGACGCTCGATGGAACGACCCTCACCTGGGCGATTCCCGAGGTGCCGGTCGACGGCACGGTGAAGGTCTCCTACACCGTGACGGTCAACGCCGACGCGTGGGGCGAGACGATCCGCAACGTGGTGACGGGTGAGGGTCCGGTTCCGCCGAGTCCCTGCCCCGAGACCGACCCGGATTGCCGCGAGACCGAGCACCTGGTTCCGGCCTGGAGCCTGAAGAAGACGAGCAACCCCGCCTCGGGCACGCTGGTCTCCCCGGGTTCGGTGGTCGAGTACACGCTCACCGCCACCAACGTCGGACCCACCGAGGTCAAGGACGCCGTAGTCACCGACGACATGTCGAAGGTGCTCAGCAACGCCACCATCTCGGGGTCCCTCCCCGCGGGCGCAACACTCTCGGGAACGACCCTGACGTGGAAGGTGCCGACCCTCGCCAAGGGTGCTTCGGCCTCCATCACCTACAAGGTGAAGGTGAACACCGGGGCGCACAACGTGAAGCTCGTGAACGTCGCGACGCCGAGCGAAGGCGGGGCCTGCGAGCCGGGCAAGTGCTCGACGACGCACGTCACGCCGCCGCCGCTGCCGGTTACCGGTGGCCCGGCTACCTGGATGGCGATCCCGATCGCACTCGCCCTGGCGGGTCTCGGTGGAGGACTCTTCGTGCTCGACCGTCGCCGTCGCCGCGGGCAGGAGGTCGTGACCGACTAGCCTGAGAGCGCAACGCGAAGAGGGGGCGGATGCAGCATCCGCCCCCTCTTCCGTGCTCTACTGCGGCTCGGTGCTGCGCAGGTGCAGGCGCTCGCCCGCCGCGTTGAAGATGCTGATGACCTCGGCCGGCCGCGATCCCTCGGCGCGCATGCGGTGCGGGATCGTGGTGTCGAACTCGGCCGCCTCGCCCGGTCCGAGCACGAGCTCCCGTTCCCCGAGCGTCAGGGCCAGGCGGCCCGAGAGCACGTAGAGCCAGTCGTGTCCCTCGTGCGTGCGCGGGTGCGTTTGCGGCATGTCGGGCGCGTAGGTGATCTTGAACGCGCGCACCTCGGACTCCTCGCGGGTGAGCGGCGCGATCGTCATGCCGCGGCGCTGAATCGCCCGGCGTCGTACGCGAGGGTCGCTGTCGGGGGTCTCGATGAGGTCGTCGATGCGGATCCCGAGCTGCCGTGTCAGGGGGAGGAGCAGTTCGAGGCTCGCCTGGCGCTTGCCCGACTCGAGCCGGGAGAGGGTGCTGACCGACATGCCCGCCCGCCCGGCGAGGTCGTCTAGGGTCCAGCCGCGTTCCTGTCGAGCCGCGCGCAGGCGAGGTCCGAGTCGTTGCAGTTCGTCCATCGCGAACCCTCCTTGCTGGTTTGGCAATGTGACTTGCCAGTATCGCATGTTGCGGTCGATTATGGGAGCATGACACAGCACATCTGGGATGCAATCATCGTCGGAGGAGGGCCCGCGGGTCTCAGTGCGGCGCAGGCGCTCGGCCGGTCTCTGCGCAGCACGCTCGTGATCGACGCCGGCGAGCCCCGCAACCGCTTCGCCGCGCACATGCACAACGTGCTCGGGCACGACGGGGTGCCGCCGGGCGACCTCAACGCAATGGGGCGCTCCGAGGCCAAGAGCTACGGTGTGGAGTTTCGCGAGGGCGCGGTGCTGAGCGTGCGCGACGAGGGCCGCGTGCTGTCGCTCGAGGTTGCGCAGCCCGGTGAGCGTGGCGAGCCCGGGGCGCGCAGCGCTGGCGATGACGACCCCGGGGCCGGTGAGCGAATCGTCGCGCGACAGCTCATCGTCGCTACCGGCGTCGCTGACGAGCTGCCGGCGATTCCTGGCCTCGCCGAGCACTGGGGGCGCGGCGTGTACCACTGCCCCTACTGCCACGGCTGGGAGGTGCGCGGGCGGCGAATCGCGGTGGTGGCGCTCTCGCCACTCGGCATGCACCAGGTCAAGCTGCTGCGGCAGTGGACCGACCGCCTCGTCGCGTTCACCGCGGGTATCGGTGAGATCGACGCCGCGACCGCTCTCGCGCTGGAGGCGCGCGGCGTGGTGTGTGAGCCGGATCCCGTCGCGGAGATCATCGGTGACGGGTCTGGCGTGACCGCGGTGCGCACCGAGAGCGGCGTCGAGCACGCGGTCGACGCGGTCTTCACGATGGGCTCGTTGGTGCCGCACGACGGATTTCTCGCCGGCCTCCAGCTCGAGCGCGCCGAGAACCTCGCAGGCAGCTTCGTCGCGGTCGACCCGGTGGGGCGCACGAGCCACTCGCGGGTGTGGGCCGTCGGAAACGTGGCGAACCCGATGGCGAGCGTGCCGATGTCTGCGGCGGCGGGAAACTTCACCGGCGGTGCCGTCAACGCCGCGCTCGTGGAGGAGGATTTCGAGCTTGCCGCCGCAGCGCCCCACGATCCCGAAGCGCCCCAGGACGCCGCGCAGTTCTGGGAGCAGAGGTACGCGGAGTCCGATCGCATCTGGTCGGGACGAGTCAATCCCGCGCTCGCCGATATCGTCAACGGGTGGGATCCCGGTCGCTCACTCGATCTCGGATGCGGCGAGGGCGGCGACGTGCTCTGGCTCGCCGAGCGCGGGTGGGAGGCGAGCGGCATCGACCTCTCGACGACCGCCGTCGCTCGGGGTCGCAGGGAAGCCGAGGCGCGCGGGATCCCGAATGCCGCCTTCGTCGCTGCCGATCTGGGCGAGTGGGCGGATCGCGGCTCTGAGATCGACGGTTCGTCTGAGCCTTTCGACCTGATCAGCGCCAGTTTTATGCAGTCGCCGGTAGAGTTGCCGCGAGAGCGCATTCTGCGCGCGGCGACTGCGCGGCTCGCCCCGGGCGGTCGCCTCGTCGTCGTGTCGCACGCGGCCGCGCCGCCGTGGGCTTCCGAGGCACATGGACCGCACGGGGCGCATGGACCGCACGATTTCCCGCAGCCGGAGAGCGAGCTCGCGGCGCTCGACCTCGATCCCGAATCTTGGGAGATCGTCACCGCCG
Source organism: Leucobacter sp. (assembly GCA_047973175.1). GTDB lineage: Bacteria > Actinomycetota > Actinomycetes > Actinomycetales > Microbacteriaceae > Leucobacter. The sequence goes on along the minus strand of JBKEBN010000136.1, from coordinate 23,496 downwards.
AGGTGCGCACGCGCGAGGCGAGCGGCCCCGACGGTGCGCCCGCGACGCTCGATGACACGGTGGTCGTGGTGAGGCGGCGATAGGGCTCAAGGTGCTGGCCGGCGGATGCGGCCGTTTCGGCGGCGACTCGCCGTAGTTGCTGCACCTCAGCCCGCTATCGTCAGCGGTGCAACCAGTCCACGGTGCGCAGCCCCGGCACCCGTGCGAACTCTCGCGTGTTCCCGGTGATCACGGTCATGCCGCGAGCTCGCGCGATGGCTGCGATCTGGAGGTCGTAAGCGCCGATGGGGGTGCCGGATGCGGTGAGCTCTGCCCGCATCTCTGCAGCGTGCGAGGCTGCGTCGAGATCGAAATTGACGAGAGCGAAGAGCGATAGGAACTCGTCGGTTGCGTGACGATTCTGCGTCGGGTTGCTCGAGCGCTCAGCGCCGTGCCAGAGCTCGAAGGCCGAGGTGGCGGAGAGTGCGAGTTCGCTCGCGTGTTCGGCGAAGCGTGCGCTCAGTTCGGGATCGCGTCGGTGCTGCAATTCGATCGCCGTGTCGGTGTCGAGAAGAAACCGCAGCACGGCTACTCGCTCCAGTTTCGCTCTTGCGGGAGGGGCTGTTCGCATGTTGCGCAGTAGTCGTCAGTAACCGGGGTGCCGTGCTCCAGCCAGTAGTCCCAACTCTCGCCGACCGACGTGATGGTGCGCGAGTTGCCGACGACGCGCACATCGACGAGCCGAACGCTATCGGGGAACGCCACCCCTTTTGGCAGTCGCACGGCCTGAGTGCGGTTGTTGAGGAACACGGTCGTCTGGGTCATCGCCCCTCCTTCGCCGCGCTCGCAGATTGGTATATACCGAGGTATATCCCAACCTCTGCCGGTCGTCGCGTGAGATCTGCCGGGGTAGTATCCATTCGAACGAAGCGGAGTATCCATGCGCACCACCATTGCCGACGGCGGAATCGAGACGGCGCTCGAGGAACGCCTCGGGCAGAGCCTCCCGGAGTTCGCAGCGTTCGTGCTGCTCGACACCGTGGAGGGGCGCGCGGCGCTGACCGACTACTATCGGCCCTTCGTCGAGATCGCGCGAGAGAGCGGAATCCCGCTCGCCCTCGACACCCCCACCTGGCGGGCGAGCGGCGACTGGGGAACGGCTCTCGGCTACGACGCCGAGGCGCTCACCCGCGCGAACGCAGCAGCGGCCCGTCTCACCCGCGAGGTCGCCGAGGGGGCCGCCCCCGATCTCGACCTCACGATCGGCGGCTGCATAGGCCCCCGCTTCGACGATCCCGCTCCCGAGGAGCGCATGACCGCGGCCGAGTCGGAGAAGTACCACGCGCCTCAGGTGCGCGCACTCGCCTCTGCCGGCGTCGACCGAATCGGGGCCGTGACGATGGGCGACGCCCCCGAAGCCCTGGGCGTCGTGCGGGCGGCGCACGCCGCCGGAGTGCCGGTCACGATCTCGTTCGCGGTCGGTGAGGACGGCCGGCTGAGCGATGGCACGACGCTGGAAGAGGCGATCGGTGCCGTCGACGCCGAGACCAACGGGTATCCGGTCGGTTATCTCGTGAACTGCGCGCACCCCTCGGAGGCGGCGCGGGCGCTCGAGGGTGAGGGATTTGGTGAGGCCGGGTCCGACTGCGTCGCCGAGAGGGTCATCGGGTTCCGACTGAATGCCGCCCGCCACGGAGAGGAAGCGGGCGAAGAACGCGGCCACGTCGTCTCCGGCGTGCTGCGGAACCCCGCGGTGCCCGCCCGTGCTGGCGTACAGGGTCTTCTCCTGCGAGCCGAAGGCGTCGAACAGGTTCAGCGCGTCTTGCCGGTCGTTGTGCTCGTCGTCCCACTGCAGCAGCACGTGCAGCGGAATGGTGACCCGGCGCGCCTCCTCCGCGATGCTGCGGGGGATGAAGCTCCCGGCGAACAGGTTCGCGGCTGCGATCCGCGGCTCGACGGCCGCCAGCCTGACCCCGATCGAGATGACTCCGCCGGAGAACCCGACCGGGCCGCGGAGTTCGGTCATGGCCAGCAAGGCGTCGAGGGCGGCCTGCCACTCGGGCACCGCCTGGTCGACCAGGGGGAGCACGAGACGGTCGGTGACGTCTTCGCTCGGCCGATCCCCCGAGAGGATTGCCTCGCGCAATTCGGCCCGCGCCTGCTCGAGTGCGGGGATCGCGGGCCGTTCGCCGCTGCCGGGGAGTTCGATGGTGGCTGAGGCGAAGCCCTGCGCCGCCGCAGACCGTGCCCGCGCGGCGAGTCGGGGGTGCATGCCGTGCAAACCGCCGGGGTGACCCAGGAGGATCAGCGGAGTGGGTGCGGAATCAGGCGCGGGTGCCGGGGTCCAGAGAATGCCCGGGATCGCGCCGAGGGTGAATTCGCGTTCAACGATGCCGTTGCCGCTGGTTTCGCCGTCGAGTCGCGAGTGGGAAGAGAAATTGAGATGCATGGTCGTATCTTTCGGGAGAGCGTGCGGCGCTCCCGGACGACCTATCGCCCGACCGTGTCCTCGGAGAGGAGCACCCGTGTCGATTCGTTCACGGGTATCACCCCCTCTCGTTCTGCTGCACAGCCTGCAGTGAGACTATCACGGCGATCTCGTTCTAGAACCGCGAGTTCGGGTCGTTCGGATCGCCCGCGAGCCGCCGCGGGGTGCACACTTCGAGTCCGGGGATACCGTCGAAGTCCGACGGGTTGAGCGTGTACAGGGGAACGCCCCGCGAGAGCGCCGTTGCGGCGTTGAGCGGCTTGCGGGGGAGGGGGATCACCTGGGCGACCGGCGTGCCGTCTTTCGTGACGGTGACATGCTCGCCCTGCGCAACCCGAGCGAGCATGTCGGCGCTGCGATTGCGCAGATCGCGGACGGTGACGGTGCTCACGCGACTTGACCGCGTCCCTTTGCCTGGGCAGCATGAGGATCGTCGAGTTTCTCCGTTCGGGCCTTCAGACGTTTCCTCGTAGCTCGGGTTATCGTAGCCTAGGAGTTCCGACGAGGGCGCGGTTAGGTATTTTCCTCCCACGGGTTCAGCACAGTCACTCCAAGATGCCGGAAGTCGGAGACGTTGCGCGTCACGACGACCAGGCCGTGTGCTCGGGCGACCGCTGCGAGCAGTGCGTCGCGTTCGGGGCGCGGATCAGGTACATGCATGCGGCCGGCTATCCTCGCTGCTTTGATATCGACGTCCAGGATGCGACCGGCAAACGCATCCAGTAGTTCTTCATCGAGCCACTTGCGAAGTACTCCCGCCTGCGAGGTATCCTTGCGTTCCAGTCGGGCGATCCCGAGTTCGATTTCAAGAACAGAGATGACGCACAGCCCGAACTCCGAGGCGCGCCTGCCAGCGACCCAGGCTCTGACGCTGGGATCGGCTCGGTGCTCGGGCTTTCGAATCTCGCTCAGCACGTTGGTATCGAGCAGGAACTTCACAGCTCAGGGACTCGCATCTCAAGACCAATCGGCTCGAAATCGACGTCGATATCATCGTCAATGCTGAGCCGGTTGAGAAGGGACTGGCCGCTATCGTCACGCAGCCTGCGGTACTCATCGATGGACACCAACACAAAGGTCGGCTTACCGCGATCGGTAATGACCACGGGCTCCTCAGCTGCGGCTCTCTTGGCCGCGCTGACATCGTGATTGAACTGTCTTGCGCTCATCGTAGACATTGAGGATCACCTCCGATGTAGGTACGTACCTACATTCTGCCATTCTGCGACACGAACCGCCACAACGCCCCTACGGCAGCAGGCGCGTCGGTCCCCTAAACAGGTATGCTCGCCGTGCTCGAAGCAACGATCATTTCTGATCGTTGCGCACGGCGAGCCGAGGCCGTCTCGGCCTCGGAGAAGTCACTTGCCTGTTTAGGGGAGCAACCTCGTTGGTCCCCTAAACAGGTACGTGACTTCCCGAATCGACGACTGCTTCAGCTTCAGCATCAGCACGCGCGCGAGGCCCATGCCGAAGCCGCCGTGCGGCGGCACGCCGTAGCGGAAGAAGTCGAGGTAGAACGACAGCTCGGCTGGGTCCATGCCCTTCTCGACGGCCTGCGCTTCGAGCACGTCGACGCGGTGCTCGCGCTGCGCGCCCGTCGAAATCTCGGTGCCGCGGTAGATGAGGTCGTAGCTGTTGGTGAGCTCGACATCGTCTGCGTGGCGCATGTGGTAAAACGGGCGGATCGACGCTGCGTAGTCGGTGACGAACACGAAGTCGTGCCCGTACTTCTTCTTGACGTGCGCGGCGATGCGGCGCTCGCCCTCGGGATCCATGTCGGCGTCGGCGCGGGGGATCTCGTATCCCTCGGCCTTCACGATCTCTTTGGCCTCGGCGAGCGGGATGCGCGGGAACGGCCGCGCTGGCACCTCGACCTCGACGCCGAAGAGCTTCTGGATCTCGTCGCCGTGCTTCTCCTTGACCGCGGCGAAGCCGGCGACCATGAGTTCTTCGTGCAGCTCCATGACGTCTTCGTGCGAGTCGATCCAGCTCACCTCGGTGTCGACCGAGGTGAACTCGGTCGCGTGGCGCGAAGTGAACGAGGGGTCGGCGCGGAACGCCGGGCCCACCTCGAAGATGCCGCCGAAGCCCGCGGCCTGCGCCATCTGCTTGAAGAACTGCGGGCTCTGCGCGAGGAAGGCCTGACCCTCGAAGTACTCGACCTCGAAGAGCTCGGCGCGCGACTCGCTGGCCGAAGCCATGAGCTTGGGGGTCTGAATCTCGATGAAGCCGCGGTCGATCCACACCTGACGCAGCGCGTGCAAAAACGTGGTCTGCACCCGGAAGACCAGGTTCTGCTCGGGGCGGCGCAGGTCGAGAAAGCGCCAGTCGAGGCGTACATCGATGCCGCTGTCGGGGGCGATCGGGTTGTCGGGCAGCGCGGCCGCGACGACCTCGATCTCATCGATCTGGATCTCCACGCCGCCGAGCTTGACGCGCTCGTTGTGCTGCAGCTCGCCCTCGACCGTGACGAAGGTGCCCTGGGTGAGCTCGGAGATGGTGCGGGTGCGGGGCACGAGAATGTCGGATCGCGGGTTCTCGGGATCGGGCTCGCGCAGCACGCCGCCGTTCACCAGCTGCACCGCACCGCTCTCGTCGCGCAGCACGACGAACTGCACGTACCGCTGGTCGCGCACCTTCTCGACCCAACCGGCAACTCGTACGGGGCCGTCTTCGCGGGCCGCCAGATCCTTGATCAATACACGCTCAGTCACCCCGGTAGTCTACCGGGCTGCAAGCAGGTAGGTGGTTGAGCGCAGCGCAGTCGAACCATCCATCGAGTTGGAGTTTCCTCGGAAAGTTGGGGTGTCTGGTTTCGACTGCGGCCTGCGGCTACCTCCGCTCAACCAGCGGGAATAGGTGGTTGAGCGGAGGTAGCCGCAGGTAATATGACGCATCACGTTACTCAATGTTTCGCGTAAGATTGCTGCTCGTGGGCGCAATTGCATAATCTATCTGCATGTCTCGCATAATTGTACGTGATGTATCGTCACCTCACGATGTGCCCCCGTTCACCGTGGGCGTCGCCCTCGACGGTGCCGGCGCGCACCCGGCGGCCTGGCGCGAAGCCGACGCGAACGCGCACGAGCTGTTCACCCCCGACCACTGGCAAGCCCTCATCGCTGTTCTCGAGGCCGGCGGAGTCGACTACGTGAGCGTCGAAGACGCCCTCGTGCTGCAGAGCGCGCGCGACGCCGTATCGGCACCGGGCGAATCGGCTGAGCTGGGCGAACCGGGCGAGTCGGTTGCACAGCAGCAGCCCGAGAGTGGCCGCGTCGCCGGCCGCCTCGACGCGCTGCTGCTGCTCAGCTGGATCGCTCCGCGCACCGGTGCCATCGGTCTGATCCCGACGGTGACGACGACGCACACCGAACCGTTCCACGTCGCGACCGCGCTGCAGACCCTCGATCACGTCTCCGAGGGGCGCGCGGGGTGGCAGCTGCGCATTTCGCCGAGCGCGGCCGAGGCGGCGGCGTTCGGGCGTCGCGAGGCACCGCGCATCGACTTCACCGCCGTCGCGGCGGGCGCAGACGACGAGGCGCTGAACGAGCTGCTCGACGAAGCGGCCGATGTCGCCGAGGTCGCGAGCCGGCTCTGGGACAGCTGGGAGGATGACGCAATCATCCGCGACGTCGAGACCGGCCGCTTTCTCGACCGTGACCGCCTGCACCGCACCGAATTCAGCGGCCCGCGCTTCTCGGTGGCGGGCCCCTCGATCGTGCCGCGCTCACCGCAGGGCCGCCTGCCGATCACGCTCCTGGCCCACTCCGAGCCGGTGTACCGGCTGGCGGCGCGCGTCGCCGACGTGGTGTTCGTCACGCCCGAGTCGCAGTCCGAGCTCGGCGGTGCCTCGCACGGTCGGTCGGCAGCCCAGATCGTGGCTGCGGTGCGCGCGGCCGAGGCCGAGGCGGGGCGGGTGGATCGCGACGCGCTGCGCATCGTCGCCGACCTCGTCGTGGGCCTCGACGCAAGAGGCGCAGTCGCTGATGCCGCAGTCGCTGATGCCACCGGCGCAGAAGCCGGCGAGCCCGCGGCGGAGACCGGTGCTGAGCGCCTCGCGCGTCTGGACGCGATCGGCCCGGTGCTGCGCAGCGACGCTCGCGTGGTCACGGGATCGGCGGCCGAGGTCGCAGATGTGATCGAGGCGTGGCGCGCGGCGGGTGTCGACGGTGTGCGGATCCGCCCCCTCGCCCAGCCGCGCGACGTGCGCACGATCGCCGAAGAACTGGTGCCCGAGCTGCGCCGCCGCGGGCTGGCCCGTCCGGAGGAGGACGGCGATCCCGAGCGGGTGTCTCTGCGCGAGCGCTTCGGCCTCGCACCCGCCGTCAACCGCTACGAAGCCGCCGCATCGGACGATCGGGCCGAGCGGTCGAGCGCACTGGAGGCCGCCGCATGACCGCCGCAGCAACCCGCACCGCGCCCCGCACCGAACCCCGGCCCGACGGCAAGCGGCAGGTCCACCTCGTTGCGCACTTCCCCGGCGTCAACAGCCAGACGGTGTGGAGCGACGCCGCGTCGGGCAGCCACATCGCCTTCGACTCGTTCCGGCGGTTCGCGCAGACCGCAGAGCGCGGCCTCTTCGACTACGTGTTTCTCGCCGAGGGTCTGCGCCTGCGCGAGCACGGCGGTCAGATCCACGACCTCGACGTCGCCGGCCGCCCGGCCACCCTGTCGATCCTCGCCGCCATGGCGTCTGTGACGCAGCACATCGGCGTCGTCGGCACGCTCTCGAGCACCTTCAACGAGCCCCACGAGCTCGCGCGGCAGCTCTCCACCATCGACCACCTCTCCGGGGGCCGGGTCGGCTGGAACGTCGTCACTTCGCCCGACGCCTTCCACGGCGGCAACTTCCGTCGCGGCGGCTTTCTGCCCTACGCAGAGCGCTACGAGCGGGCCGAGGAGTTCGTGCGGCTGTCGAAGCAGCTGTGGGATTCGTGGCAGCCGGGTGCCCTCGTGGCCGATCGCGAGAGCGGCCGCTTCGTCGATCCCGAGCTGGTGCGCGGTGTGACGCACCGCGGGCCGCAGTTCGACGTCGCCGCGACGGGCACCCTGCCGCGCAGCCCCCAGGGCTACCCGGTGATCGTGCAGGCAGGCGACTCGCCCGCGGGACGCGACTTCGCCTCGGCCAACGCCGAGATCATCTTCTCGCTGCACAACGGCTTCGAGGCCGGCCAGCAGTTCTACGCAGACGTCAAGGGGCGTCTCGGCGCGTTCGGCTGCAGCGAGGACGACATGCTGATCATGCCTGCCACGACCTTCGCCCTCGGCGACACCGAGGAGGAGGCGCGCGAGCGCTCGCGGGAGATCTCGTTCCAGCAGATCAGCCCGCAGACCGCGATCGCGTGGGTCGAGGCGATCTGGGGGCGCGAGATTCCGGGTCTGGACGCCGACGGGCCGCTGCCCGCGGAGGATCCCGGCGACAGCGGGCGACGCCTCGGGCAGGCGTCCATGAAAGACGCCGACCGCCTCGGCAAAGCGCAGCGACTGCGCGAGCGCGCTGAGCGCGAGGGTCTCACCCTGCGCGAGCTCGTCGTCGCCGAGACCGCGGGGCACACCTTCGTGGGCACCCCGCAGACGGTCGCCGCGGAGATGGATCGCTACGTGCAGGGGCGTGCCAGCGACGGTTTCGTGCTGGTGCCGCACATCACGCCGGGCGGCCTCGACGAGTTCGTGGACCGGGTCGTGCCGCTGCTGCAGGAGCGCGGCGTCTTCCGCACCGAGTACGGCTCGGCCGACGATCCCAACCCGACCCTGCGCTCGACGCTCGGCCTGCCCCACCCGCCCGCACCCACGGCCGCCGCTGCGGCCGCATCGGCTCAGAGAGTTCTTACGGAGGTTGCCGCATGAGCACCGTGCTGTCAGTCACCGCGCCCACGGGGCCTGCGCCCGCCGAGACCACGCCGGTCGCCGCTCTCGGCGCAGGGTACGCTTTCGCCTATGTCGGCTACCGCGATCCGATCGCCGAGCCGCTGCTGCGCGACCTCGAGCGCGAGTACGACGAGCGCTACGGCATCGAGACATTCGGCGAGGCGGCCATCGTGGAGTTGGAGCGCTACCCCGCTGAGGATTTCGCGCCGCCGCGGGGATCGTTCCTGCTGCTGCTGCACGACGGCGAGCCGATTTCGGGCGGGGCGTTCATGCCCTACGACGGCATCACCGCCGAGATGAAGCGGGTGTGGACCCGTGGCGACCGGCGCGGCGAGGGCCTCGCGCGCGTCGTGCTGACCGAGCTCGAAGCTCAGGCGGCCCGTCTCGGCTACGAGCGCATCTACCTCACGACGGGCCCGAGGCAGCCCGAGGCGCGGGCGCTGTACCTGCGCCACGGCTACACGCCGCTGTTCGACACCTCGCTCACGGGCGAGCAGATCGGCGGGCTGCTGCCCTTCGAGAAGTCGCTGATCTCGCCGGATGCCGAGCCCGTCGCTCGGGCGGAGCAGATCGCGCGGGCACCGCAGCAGGCACCGCAGAACGCGGCGCGGCTGGTGGATCGGCTGCGCGAGCGGCACTCCGAGATCGAGGTGCTCGCACCGGGATCGGCGACCGCCGACTACCGCTTCGACGCGTTCCCGATTCCGAAGCCCGAGGGCATCGGCCCGGCCGTCGCCTTTCCCGAGAGCGCGGCCCAGGTGCAGGCGCTCGTGCGCGAGGCCGCCGCGCTGGGCGTCAGCGTCGTCGCGCGGGGGGCCGGCACTGGGCTCTCCGGTGGCGCGAACGCCGACGAGCGGCAGCTCGTGATCTCGACCGAGCGCATGACGCGGATCGTCGAGATATCGCCCGATGACGAGGTCGCCGTGGTCGAACCCGGCGTGCTGAACGCCGAGCTCAACCGAGCCCTCGCGCCCTTCGGGTTGTTCTTCGCCCCGGATCCCGCGAGTCACCAGACGGCGAGCATCGGCGGCAACGTCGCGACCAACGCCGGAGGGCTGCACTGCGCGAAGTACGGCGTGACCCGCGAGTCGGTGCTGGCACTCGACGTGGTGCTCGCCGACGGCGAGCTGATCTCGGTGGGGCACCGCTCCATCAAGGGAGTCACCGGTCTCGACCTGGTGTCGCTGTTCGTCGGCTCCGAGGGGATCCTCGGCATCGTCGTCGGCGCGACGCTGCGGCTGCACCCGCTGCCCGCCGGGCGGCGCACCGTGACGGCGTTCTTCGACGACGCGGTCGCTGGGGCGCGCTCGCTGGGCGCGATTCGCCGCACGCCCGTGCGCCCCGCGGCCGTGGAGTTTTTCGACGGCGGCACGCTCGAGGCCATCGACGAGCACAGCGGCACGCGGCTGCGCGAGCGCGGGGCGGCTCTGGCGCTCATCGAGCTCGACGGCTACGGCCTCGACGAGCAGACGCGCGACCTGCGCGAGGCGCTCGAGGGTGCCGGCGGGCGGGTCGCAGTGGAAGACGAGGCCGCAGCCGAGCGACTGTGGGAGCTGCGCCGCACCGGCCGCGGCTTCCCCGACGACGCGTGGTTCGCCAGCGGCGACATCGCGGTGCCCGTCTCCAAGGTCGCCGACGTCTACGCCGCGATCCCGCAGATCGCCGAGAAGTGGGACGTCGAGCTCTCGGCCGTCTCGCACGCGGGCGACGGCAACCTGCACCCCGTCGTGGTGAAGCGAATGCCGCGGGGGGCCGACCCCGCCGTGCCCGCCCCCGAGGTGCACGCCGCTCTCGACGACACGGTGCGTCTCGCCCTGGCGCTCGGCGGCACCGTGTCGGGCGAGCACGGCATCGGCTCCCTCAAGCGCGAGTTCGCCGCGCTCGAACTGTCGCCGCGCAGCCTCGCCGCGCAGCACGCGATCAGGCGGGCGCTCGACCCCCACGACACGCTCAACCCGGGCAAGGCGCTCTAGAAGCTAGAAGCCGCCGCACACACTTCAGAACCATAAGGAACCCTCCGATGACTTTCTCACTCAGATCCCGTCTCAAATCCCGTCAGCTGCTCGCGCTCGCCGGCGCGGCCGTCGCGCTCTCGCTCATGGCGGGCTGCTCCTCCGGCTCCTCCGCGGGCGGCGGCAGCGGCGAGGCCAGAGGCAAGGAGGGCGGCGATCTCACCTTCCTCATCGACTCGCTCGGCGACACCTGGATTCCCAACAATGGCTCGATCTCGAGCTTCCAGGGTCACATCTTCGGCCACACCACCGACAAGCTGGTCTACGTCGACGAGGTCGGCGAGGTCAGCCCGTGGGTCGCCGAGAGCTGGGAGCAGAACGACGAGGCCACCGAGTACACCCTGCACCTGCGCGACGGCGTCACCTTCTCCGACGGCAGCCCGGTCGACGCCGAGGCCGTCGTGACGAACCTCGACGCCTGGGCGTTCGGCGACCCCGAGAACGGCATCAACCCGATCGGCCTGTTCCCGAAGACCTACGACGGTGCGGAGGCCGTGGACGCCTCGACCGTGAAGGTGAGCTTCAGCGCTCCGACCCTCGGCTTCATCCCCACGCTGGGCTACCACGGCTCCATCCTGGTGTCGCCCGAGACGCTCAAGGCGTCGCCCGAGGAGCAGGCCGACCTCAGCAACATCGTCGGCAGCGGCCCCTACACCGTGAAGTCGTGGAAGGAGGGCGACAGCGTCGTGCTCGAGAAGCGCGAGGACTACGACTGGTCTCCCGAGGTCTTCGAGCACGACGGTGCCGCCTACATCGACACCATCACCTACAAGCTGGTCGCCGAGTCGGCGACGCGCACGGGCGCGGTGCAGGCGGGTCAGGCCGACGTCGCCTACAACGTGACCCCGAAGGAGCTCGCGAGCCTGGAGCAGCAGGGGCTCGAGATCGCCCTGCCGCGCTACCTCGGCTTCGTCGACGGGTTCCGCCTGAACTCCGCGGTCGCTCCCTTCGACGATGAGCGCGTGCGCCAGGCCTTCCAGCACGGCATCGACCGCCAGGTGCTGCTCGACACCGTCTACACCGACGGCTGGGAGGCTGCGGAGAGCTTCATCCAGTCGAATGTGCCCGAGGCGACCGATCACTCGGAGGCGTTCGCCTACGATCCCGCACTCTCGGAGAAGCTGCTCGACGAGGCCGGCTGGAAGAAGGGCTCTGACGGCGTGCGCGAGAAGAACGGCAAGCCCCTCGAACTGACGCTGCAGCCGAACCCCTACCTCCCGACGAGCGAGGCGATGGATGAGCTCATCGCGCAGCAGCTCGGCGAGATCGGCTTCGACGTGAAGATCGAGAGCTACGACGTGGTGACGTGGGGCGAGCGGGTGCTCGCGATCGCGAACGAGCTGCCGCTGTTCGAGGTGTCGCGCAGCTTCATCGACGTCGGCACCGTCGCGAGCATTCTCACCGACGCGAACAACGGCGAGGACTGGTTCGGTGCGGGATCGGACGACGAGACCCTGAACCGCCTGCGCGACGAGATCGCCCAGGCCACCGACCTCGACACCCGCGCGAAGGCCGTGGACGAGCTGCAGGCCTACGTGCTGGAGCAGGGCTACTTCGTGCCCCGCACGCAGATGGTGCAGCGCATCTACGCGCAGAACCCCGACCTCAAGGGCGTCACCTACAACGGCGTCGCCTTCGCGAACTACTCGACCGCCTGGTTCGAGGACTGAGCGGTGAGGGACTGAGCAGAGAGGGATCGAGCGACATGAGACGCGAGTATCTGGGCTACGGTCTGCGTCGCCTCGTGCAGGCGGCGGTGGTGATCGTGCTGGCGTACGTGTTCACCTTTCTGGTGATCAGCGTGCTGCCGGGCGATCCCGTGACCACCACGCTGCGCAACCCGCAGAACGGCTTCAGCGAGGATGACATCGCGCGCATCATCGCGGCGCAGGGGCTGGATCAGCCGGTGCTGGTGCAGCTGTGGCAGTCGTTCTCGCGGTTCGTCGTGGGCGACCTCGGCGTGTCGATGCGCTCGAACCTGCCGGTCTCGCGGCTCATCGCCGAGGCGCTGCCCTCGACCCTGATTCTCGCGGGCAGCGCGCTGCTGATTGCCATCGTGCTCGCGCTACTGGTGGCCTACGGCACGCAGCGGCTGCCGCGGCGGTGGGGGCAGGGCGTGCTGCGCTCGTTCCCCTCGCTGTTCCTGTCGGTGCCGAACTTCGTGATCGGCATGCTGCTGCTGCAGCTGTTCGCGTTTCAGCTGGGCGTGTTCAACATCATCGACCCCGAGAGCGGGTGGGCGACGTTCTTCGCGGCGCTCGCCCTCGGCATCCCGGTGTCGGCGCAGCTGGCCGAGGTGCTGATCACGGGCCTCGACCACGAGGCGCGGCAGGAGTACGCGGCGGTCGCGAGGTCGCGGGGGCTCGGCGACGCGAAGCTGTTCGTGACGCACCTGCTGCGCCCGGCCGCCCTGCCGGTGGTCACCGTGCTGGCGCTCACGGTCGGCGAACTGCTCGGCGGCGCGCTGATCACCGAGGCGGTCTTCGGGCGCTCGGGCGTCGGCAGCCTCGTCTACCGCTCGGTCGCGAGCCAGGATCTGCCGGTGATCCAGGCCATCGTGGCGCTCGCGGCCCTGGTGTTCGTGGTGGTGAACCTGCTCGCCGATCTGGCGTATCCGCTGCTGGATCCCAGGACCGCTCCCATTACACGGTCCTTTGCACCTGAACCACAGGAAGAGGGGGTGAGCGCCCGATGACCGCGCTGACGACAACTGAGACGACCGAGACGGAGCCGCGCGACCTCGGGGCACCCGGGCAGGGCCGCGTGCTGGGCCGCATTCGCGACGTGCCCCCGACCGTGCTGCTCTCGGCGGCGGTGCTCTTCGTGGTGCTGCTGTGGTCGCTGTTCCCCGGCTGGTTCACCTCCGCAGACCCGACGAAGGGCGTCACCTCCGACATGCTGCTCTCGCCGAGCGGGGCGCACTGGTTCGGCACCGACCACCTCGGCCGCGACCTGTACACCCGCGTGGTCTACGGTACGGCGTCGTCGGTGCAGAGCGCCCTCGTCGCGGTGCTCATCGGCCTCCTGGTCGGCGGTGCCATCGGCCTCGTCTGCGGCTTCATCGGTCGCTGGGTCGACGTCGTGTTCAGTCGCGTGGTCGACGTGCTGCTCGCGATCCCGAGCTTTCTGCTCGCCGTCGCGATCGTGAGCGCGCTCGGCTTCGAGACCGTGAACGCGGCGATCGCCACGGGCGTCTCGGCCGTGGCCGTGTTCGCCCGCGTGATGCGCGCCGAGGTGCTGCGCACCCGCTCCGCCGTGTTCGTCGAGGCCTCGGAACTGCTCGGGGGCAGCCGGTGGCACGTGCTCGTGCGCCACGTGCTGCCCAACGCCTGGCGCTCGGTGCTGTCGCTCGCGGTGCTGCAGTTCGGGCTCTCGATCATCATCATCTCGGCACTGGCCTTTCTCGGCTACGGCGACCCGCCCCCCGCCTCCGACTGGGGGCTGCTCATCTCGGCGGGCAAGGACTACCCGAGCGCCGGCTGGCTCGTGTTCGCCCCGGTCTGCGTGCTGGTCGCGACCGTGCTGTCGGTCAACCGCATCGGCCGCTGGCTGCGGGGTACCGGCTGAGCGGCCGGACAAGAGTCGGCATAAGAACTGTTCGGCATAAGAAGCGTGAGGACAACACCGTGAATGCAACATCACCCCTGCTGCGCGTCGACGACCTCTCCGTCGCCTACGGCAAGACCGGCGTCGTCTCCGACGTGAGCTTCGCGCTCGACCGCGGCGAGACGCTGGCCCTCATCGGCGAGTCGGGATCGGGCAAGTCGACCATCGCCCGCGCACTGCTGCGGCTGCTGCCGCGCGACAGCGGCCGCGCAAGCGGTGGACACGCGACCGGGCGCGTCGAGTTCGAGGGCGAGGAGATCCTGTCGCTGTCCGAGCGGGCCTTCCGCCCGCTGCGCGGACGCGCCATCGGCTTCGTGCCCCAAGATCCCGCGAACTCGCTCAACGCGGTGCGCAAGATCGGCGCGCAGGCGCAGGAGGCGGCGGCGCTGACCGGGGAGACCAACCCCGCGAAGCGACGCGCGCACATCCTCGACACCTTCGCGCGCGTCGGCCTCAGCGATCCCGAGCGCGTCTACCACTCCTACCCCTACCAGCTCTCGGGCGGCATGCTGCAGCGCGTGCTGATCGGCCTCGCGGTGATCCCGGAACCCGCGCTCATCGTCGCCGACGAACCGACCAGCGCCCTCGACGTCACCATTCAGAAGCGCATTCTCGACCTGCTCGACGAGCAGCGCGCATCGCTCGGCATCGGGCTGCTGCTGATCACGCACGACCTCGCGCTCGCCGCCGAGCGAGCCGACTCGCTCGTGGTGCTCAAAGACGGCAGCGTGCAGGAGCAGGGGTCCACGAGCGAGCTGTTCTTCGCGCCGAAGTCGGCCTACACGCGGCGACTGCAGGCCGACGTGCCCGCGCTGAACCCGGACCGGTACCGCGAACTGCGCGGGGAACAGGGAAAGCCAGATGTGACAGGCACCGAGCGCATCTCCGTGCGCGAGGTGACCAAGACCTTCCACGTCGAGGGCCGCGCGCTCACGGCGGTCGACGCGGTGTCGTTCGAGGTCGCTCCCGGCACCACGCACGCGCTCGTCGGCGAGTCGGGATCGGGCAAGACCACCGTCGTGCGCACGCTGCTCGGCCTTGAAACGCCCGACAGCGGCGAGATCGTGGTCGACGGCCTCACCGTGCACGCGCGCAGCCGCAAGGAACTCCGCGCGGTGCGCCGCCACCTGCAGCTCGTCTACCAGAACCCCTACACCTCGCTCGACCCGACCTGGCGAGTGGACCGCCTGATTCGGGAGCCCCTCGACCAGTACCGCGTCGGCACCCGCGCCGAGCGCGCCGCGGCGGTCGCCGAGGCGCTGCGCTCGGTCGGCCTCAGCGAGTCGCTCGGTCGCCGACTGCCCTCCGAGCTCTCGGGCGGACAGCGGCAGCGCGTCGCCATCGCCCGCGCCCTCGTGCTGCGCCCCGACATCATCGTGCTCGACGAGCCGACGAGCGCCCTCGACGTGAGCGTGCAGGCCGAGATCTTGGAGGTGCTCGTGCGCCTGCAGGCCGAGCGCGGGCTCACCTACCTGTTCGTCTCGCACGACCTCGCGCTCGTGCGCCAGTTCGCCGACACCGTCACCGTGCTGCGCAGCGGGCGAGTCGTCGAGCAGGGCGACGTGCGGGCCGTGCTGTCGCACCCCGAGCACCCCTACACGCGCTCGCTGGTCGAGGCGATCCCGCACCCCGGAGAATTAGACATAGCCCTCAGCGCGGCCGCCTTCGACGAATCGGAGCCGTTCGTCAGGGCCGATCCCGAACCCGTGGCGGCGGCGTGAGCCCGCGCGCGCCTTGAGTTCGTGCGCCGCCGAACCCGTTAGCCCCCGAGCCCGTTTGCACCCCGCAGCACCCACCCACACCCCGAAGAAAGAACCGAGGAGTCAGCCAGTGACCATCGATCTCGCACCGCAGGCAGCCCAAGCACCGGCCGCCGCCGCGCAGCCCAGCCGCCCCGCCCTCGTCGCCGCGCTCACCGCGCCGCAGGGCTTCGGCGACCAGACGCTGCGCACCCCGCGGCCCGACGCGATCGAGCTGATGGGCGGCATTCCCGACCCGTCGGTGCTGCCCACCGCCGAGCTCGCCGAGGCCACCGCGCGCGTGCTCTCAGAGCCCGGCGTGCCGGCGCTGCAGTACTCGCACGCCGAGGGCCTGCCGCAGCTGCGCGAGTGGATCGCGGCCCGTGAGGGCGTCGCGCCGTCGCGCATCGTCATCACCAACGGCGGCTTTCACGGGCTGGCGCTTGCGGTGCAGGCCATCGTGGATCGCGGCGGGCTCGTCGCCGTCGACAACCCGATCTTTCCGCTGTTTCTGCGGGGTCTGCAACTGGTCGACGCGCGCACGCTGCCGGTGCCGGTGGGGCCGAACGGCTTCGACGTCGACTATCTCGCCGACTCGCTGCGGGCCGGCGCGCGCCCCGCGGCCGTGTATACCGTGCCCGACTTCCACAACCCGTCGCAGGGCGTGCTCCCCGCCGAGGAGCGCGCCGAGCTGGTGCGGCTCGCCGAGCGCTACGGCTTCGTGGTGCTCGCCGACAACCCCTACCGCGAACTGCGCTTTCGCGGGGAGCAGGAGCCGGTCGACGTCTTCAACGAGTCGGACCACGCGATTCACATCGAGACCTTCACCAAGACGCTCGGCCCCGGCCTGCGCCTCGGCTGGATGGTGCTGCCCGAGCGCTTCAAGGACGACGTGGTCGGCCTGCGCAGCCGCGCCGACGCCCACAGCTCGACGCTCGTGCAGGCGGCAGTCGCCGAGCTGCTGACCAGCGACGAGGGCCTGTTCGACCGCACGCTCGACCGGGCGCGGGCGCTCTACCGCGAGCGGTCGGACGTGCTCGCCGACGCGATCGAGCAGGAGGCACCGGGCGTCTTCGAGATCATCAGGCCCGAGGGCGGGCTCTTCCTGTGGCCGCGGCTGCGCGACGTTGTCGGTAGCGGCGGGGTGCCCATCGATCCCGAGCGACTCGCCGAGGACGCGAGCGCCGAGGGCCTCGAATATCAGCGCGGCTCGTTCTTCCCGTCGGGGCCGGGCAGCGGGGCCGAGCGCCACCTGCGGTTCTCGTTCGGCGACACCGAGCCCGCCAGGCTGCGCGAGGCGGCCGCTCGACTCGGGCGGGCCGTGCGGGCGCAGACGTCGTGAGCGGCGGGCAGCCCGCCGTGCGCATCGTCGGTGTGGGGGCGGGGCCGGCCGGGGTGATGATCCTGGAGCGCATCATCGCCAACCAGGCGCGCGACTTCGCGGGCCTCGCGCTCGACATTCACCTCGTCGACCCCCACGAGCCGGGCGGCGGGCGCATCTGGCGGCGCACCCAGTCGCCACTGCTCAAGCTCAACACCATGCTGCGCGACGACGCGGTGTTCACCGACGCCTCGTGCGAGATCGAGGGACCTGTTGTGCCCGGCCCCTCGCTCGCGGAGTGGATCGCCGAGGTGCTCGCCGGCAGGATCGCGCGGCCCGACTGGTGGGACGCGGCGCTCGAAGCCGAGATTCGCGAGGCGAGCGACGAGTCGTTTCCCACGCGGCGTCTCAACAGCGCCTACCTGAGCTGGGCCTACGGCGAGATCGTGCGCCGCGCGGCACCGTCGGTGACGGTCAGTTGGCACGAGGACCGGGTGGTCGACATCGAGGAGGGCGAACCGTCCGCTCACCGCGTGCGACTCGCATCCGGGGCGGTGCTCGACGCCGATATCGTGGTGCACGCGGTCGGGCACAACGGATCGGAGCCCTCGGGCCAGTCGGTCGAGCTCGGCGACTTCGCGGCTCGGCACGGGCTGGGCTACGTCGCCCCGGCCTTCACCGCCGACGTCGATTTCGACTGGGTGCCGGCCGGCGAAGACGTCATCGTGCGCGGCATGGGGCTCGCGGCGGTCGACCTGGTGGTGCTGCTCACCGAGGGGCGCGGCGGGCGCTTCGTGCGCGGGCAGGGTACTGACAGCGCCGATGCGGGTGGCGGCAGGCTGCGCTACCTGCCGAGCGGGCGCGAACCCGTGCTGCACCTCGGCTCGCGCCGCGGCATTCCCTACCGCTCGAAGATCACGAGCACCCTGCTCGGCGAGCCGGTGGGCGCTGCGTCGCTCGAGTACGTCGGCCCGGCCTTTCACGAGCGCCTGGCGCGCACGGAGGGCACCATCGACTTCGAGCGCGACGTGTGGCCGCTGCTCTCCGCCGAGTTTCTCACGGGCTACTACCGCGAGCTGTTCACCGGGCATCCCGAGAAGGTGCGCGGCTCGTGGGCCGAGTTCTCGGAGGCGCTGCGCGTGATCCTGAGCCGGTCAGGGGGATTCCGATCTGAGGATCTGCACTCTGAGGATCTGCGTGCCGAATCGGCGCGCGCTGAGGCGCTTCGCGAGCTGATCGAGACCCACGTGCCCGAAGCGGTGGATCGTCTCGATCTCGACTCCTTCGATCGGCCGCTGCACTTTCCCCCGCTGCCCTTCCCGCCGGTGGGCACCGATACCGCCGCGGCCTCCGACTCACCCGGCATCTCGGACGACGAGGCGGTGCAGCGCCGCCTGCGCGAGCACATCGCAGAGGATCTGCGCCTGCGCACGACGCAGCGTCACAGCGCCACGCAGGGGCTGTTCATGGCGACGCTGCTCTCCTTTCTGTCGCTGGCCGAGGTGCCGCGCGAGCGGTGGAGCGCGCGCAGCCTCACGAGCCTGCTGCCCAGGCAGTGGTTCTCCTATTTCAGCTACGTCGCGAGCGGCCCGCCCGGGCATCGACTGGAGGAGTTCGCCGCGCTCTCGGAGGCGGGCCTGCTGCACTTTCTCGGCGGTGATCTCGTGCTCGAAACCGATGAGCGGGCCGGGGTGTTCCGGGCGGCGGGATCCGCCCAAGTCGGCGGTCCTGATCGTGACGGCGACGGTGGTGTCGGCGGCCCTGCTCGCGATGGTTCTGCTCGCGGTGGCGGTCGCGTGGCGCACGCCACCGCGAGCGCCGCGATCCTGATCGATGCCTGGCTGCCCGAGGCCACTGCGGCCGCGAGCGACAACGAACTGCTGCGCCGGCTCGTCGCGAGCGGTCAGGCGCGCGAGCTCGCCGTCGCCGACGCGGAGCACTCCGGCAGCACGGGCCAGCTCGCAGTCGGAGAGGACGGGCGGTTGCTCGGCACCCGGCGACAGTTCGGCATGGGCCCGTTCACCTCTACCCCGACGAGCGGTGCGTTCACGCGGCCGGGCATGAACTCGCTGCCCTTCCGCCTGAACGACCGCTTCGCGCGAGTGGTGCTCGCGGAGGCGGAGAAGATTGCGGGGGAGCGCCAGGATAGCGCAGATATTTCAGACAGCGCAGACAGAAAGGTCGCCGCATGACAGCATCGCAGAGGCTCGCGGGCCGCACGGCCCTCATCACCGGGGCTGCCGGCGGCATCGGCAGCGCGACGGCGAGGCGCTTCGCCGAGGAGGGGGCGAACGTGATCGCCCTCGATCGGCAGGGCACCGAGGAGGCACTGGCGCGGTTGGTGTCGGATCTCGAAGCCCTGGGCGTACGCGCCGTCTCGCGCGTCGCCGACGTGACCGACCAGGCCTCGCTCGACGCGGCCGTGCAGAGCGCGGCGGCCGAACTCGGCGGCGTCGACACGGTCTTCGCGAACGCCGGGGTGCTCAGCACGGGCATCGCCGAGGAGGTGACCGAGGAGGTGTGGCAGCAGCAGATCGACGTCAACCTCGGGGGCGTGTGGCGCACGGTGAAGGCCGTCGCTCCGCTGCTGAAGGCGAACCGGGATCCCGGCAACATCACCGTCACCTCGTCGACCGCGGGCCTGCGCGCCTCGGCGGGCAGCGGCACCTACGCCGCGGCGAAACACGGTGTGGTGGGGCTCGCGCGGGCGTGGGCGCACGAGTTCGGGCCGTACGGGGTGCGCGTCAACACCGTGCACCCGAGCGCGGTCGCCACGCCGCTCGTGCTCAACGAGGAGAACCTGCGCCGAGCGCGCCCAGACCTCGAGAACCCGACGCCCGAGGACGTGCGCGAGCTGTGGACGCGGGGCAAGCTGCTCGACGTCGCCTGGATCGATCCGGTCGACGTCGCCAACGCCGTGCTGTTCCTCTCCTCTGACGAGGCGCGGTACATCACCGGAGCGCAGCTGCCGATCGACGGCGGATCGACGACCAAGTGGGGGTAAACGTGAACGCGCAGGATCAGTGGGAGATTCGCCAGCTGCTCTCGCTCGCCGTGCACATCGCCGACAGCGGCGAGTGGGAGGCGCTGGATCGGGTGTTCACCGCCGACGCCGTGATCGAGTCGGCCGCGTCGGGGGAGTCTGCGGAATCGGGGGAGTCTGGAGAAGCTGCGGAGTCGGTGGATCGCCGCTATCGCGGACCCGCGGGTGCCGCCGAGTTCGAGCGCGTCGAGCGCGGGCCGAGCGTGCAGGCCAGGCACACCCTCAACACCGTGATCCGCGGCGGAGATGTTCGCGGCGGCGATCCCGAGCGCGCGTACGCCTGGAGCCGGTACATGCTGGTGACGGATCGGGCGACCGCCCTCGGCGGCGACCTGCTCGACACGCTCGTGCGCGTCGACGGGGAGTGGCGCATCCAGCACCGACGCGTCACCGAGCGCAACCGGCGGGCACCCGGGCAGCTCGACGGCGGCGGTGGGAGGGGTGAGAGCGGTGAGAGCGGCGGCGATCCCGAACCCGGCCCCAACAACCCGTACCGCAGCGACGAGGGCGAGTCGTTCGCGAGCTGGTTGGCGGCGTCGTGAGCGCGAGGGCGAGGACCATCCCGAACCCTGTACCCGTGCCTGCCGCCGACGCAGCCGAGATTCTGGGGGTGATCGCGCGCTACGCGCACGTGATCGACAACCGCGACTGGGAGCATCTCGGGTCGGTCTTCACGCCGGAGTTCGGTTTCGGTGCCTCGCTCGACGCGCTCGCCAGCGGGGACGATTTCGCCCGGCTCATCGAGTCGGTGCGGCCCTATCACCCGCACTACTCGACCGACACGGTGCTGCACAGGGCGGGAGCAGACCCCGACACCGTGCGCGCGTGGACCAAGTTTCTGCTCGTGCGCTCCGACGGCAGCGTGGCCAGCGGCGACTACATCGACACGCTCGTGCGCACGCCCGCGGGCTGGCGCATCCGCACCCGCCTGTTCAGCCGCGGCAACCGGCCCGACAGCGACCCGGCCGGGCCGTCCGAGCGCAGCTTCGGCCTTGCGACCTGGCTCGACCAGGCATACGATCCTGCCTGACCCGACTGAGACCGGATCCCGACCCGAGTGAGACTCGATCCCGACCCGATCCTGACCCGACTGGAGCATCATGCCCGAAACCCCCGCTCGCCCGCTGCGGCACCTCGGCTTCATTCATCTCGTGCCGTTCGACCGCGACGACCCGCGCCGCGGCTTCGAAGACGGCCTCGAGCTCTTCGAGTACGCCGAAGAGCTCGGCCTCGACAGCGGCTGGGTGCGCACCCGGCACATGCAGTACGGTCTGCCGTCGCCCACGGTGTTCTTCGGCGCGGTCGCGCAGCGCACCGAGCGCATCGGGCTGGGTACGGCGGTGATCCCGGTCGGGTACGAGAACCCGTTCAGGCTCGCCGAGGATCTCGGCACGGCCGACGTGATCTCGGGCGGTCGCCTGCTGCCGGGGCTGAGCGTGCACGGGCCCGCCTATCCCGATGACGCCGAGAACGACGCCGTCTACGATGCCGGGTGGCGCTCGGAGGACTACGGCTACGGGCGCATCGAGCGGCTGCGCGGCATGCTCGCGGGGGAGCCGGTGCGCGAGGTGCCGGAGTACAGCGGGATCGGCGGCGACTTCGACTCCGAGCGCGTCGAGCCGCACAGTCCGGGGCTCGCGAATCGGCTGTGGTACGGCGGCGGATCGCTGCGCTCGGCCGAGTGGGCGGGGCGCGCGGGCCTGAACTGGCTCGTCAGCAACATCAGCTCGACCGAGAACGGGGTGCGGGATTTCTCGGAGGCGCAGCGCGCGCAGATCGACGCGTATCGCGCCGCGTGGGATGCTGCGGGGCACGGCGGCGGTGTCGGTGCTGGGGGTGTCGCTGGTGCCGGGGGTTCGGAGGTCGGCCCCGGATCGCGGGCTTCGGTCGCGCGTGTGCTCGTGCCCACCGACGGGGCGACTCCCGAGCAGCTCGCGAAGTACCGCGCCTACGCCGAGGCGCGCACGCCGCGCACGCGGAAGGTGCACGGCAAAAACACCATCATCGCGCTCGACGTGTTGGGGTCATCCGATGAGATCGTGTCGTTCATTCGGGACGACGTGGCGTTCCGGGCCGCCGACGGCTATCTCTTCGAGCTGCCCTTCGAGTTCGAGCTCGCCGACTGGAAGCAGATGCTGCACCAGCTCGCGACGCGCATCGGGCCGCAGCTGGGGTGGCGGCCCGCGGGGTGACGATTACGGAAGCCTGCGTGGTGCGATTCTGCCCTCCCAGACGGTCTGCTTCTCGGAGGGTTTGAAACCCGAAGCCTCATACACCCACTCCTGTCCGTGGCGCTCCCACGCGCGCGTGCGCTGCTTCGGACCCCGGCCGATGAGTGCGAGAGCCTGGATTTCTTCGAAGCTCGTCCAGCCGGTCGGGCAGGGCAGCACGAGCCTTGCCTGCACTCCGGAACCGCTCGCCCCGATGCCGCTGGGCGTGCCCGAGCCGAGCCTGGACATGCCGAACAGTGCGAGCGGTGCGAGTGCGGTGCGAGTCTGCCGGTTCTTGGCGTCGCCGAGACCGGTGACGCCCGGTAGCGCCGAGCGGCTCCGGTCCATACCGCCGTCGCACTTCTCGACGCCGTATCCGGCGTTCACCGACACGAGCGCGTCGCACGTTTCTCGAACTGCCCGGGTGAGTTCGGCCGGGGAGTCGGGCAGCGCGCGCAGCGCGGTCGCCGGGTAGGAGGCGTTGTTGTGAATCGCCGCGATGGGCAGGTCTACCTGGCGGGCCGCTGCGGTTCGACTGGATCTGGCGAGATCGCCAACGATCCCGAGCAGCAGCGGGTTGCGTAACCCGTCGGAACCTCCGTCGGCGTGGAGCAGTAGATCCCGAAGCCGATTGGCCGGTCGCAGTCGCTGGTTCTTCACCCCGAGACCGGATTCGAAGCCGTGCTCGTGAAGGAGGTCCTCCGTGTTCTGCCACTCGTGCGACCGCAGAATGCTTGAGACGATCTCCTCGGAACCGAGCCGGCTGTGCAGAGCGGGAATGGACGGTGCATCTCCGGTGCCCAGCGGCTCCCAGCGGATTCGGGCTGTTTCATCACCTTGTTCGTGGGCTGCGGCCAGCAGTGCGACGGCCGAGAACCAGCCGGTGAGCGGATGGGTGTGCAGCCCGGTGAAGCGCTCGCCTGGGTGGGGCCCTTCGGTCTTGGCTGCGGTTTCGGTCTCGGTCTCGGTTGCGAGTGCGGCAGTAGGCGCGGCAACGGGCCCGGACTCGCCGCCGCTATCGGCCTCTCGATAGCCGGCGGGGAGGTGAGGATCGTCGCCCGTGCTGCGCGGCTTCGCCGAGGCGCGCCAGTCGGCGAGCCTGACCATGAACCGTCCCCGGTTTGATGCCGTTTCCTTTCGAGTTTGGAAGGAAGATAGAGATCATGCCAAAGAGGATCCCGGAGGAGACGAAGCAGCGTGCGGTCAAACTGGTGCTCGATCATCTTG
>JBKEBN010000080.1:0-3805 GCA_047973175.1 Leucobacter sp. | reverse complement strand
CCTCCATGAGGAGTCGCTGCGCGTCTGCGGCAACCTCTGGGCCTCGCCGTGCCGTGCCGGGCTTCACCTTGAGGTCGCCGTGCTCAGCGCGCGCTGCCAGCTCGTCGTAGTCGGCGCTCATGGCGCCCCTCCTTTCGCTCAGTGAACGCTGAACAGGTAAGACTAGTGCACACAACCGATAAGAACTCCCATCAGTAAATGCGCTCATGGGAGCTTTCGTAGCGTTGGGTAGTCGCCACGGGTGCCACCGGCAAGACGGGCGTAGTTCTCGAAGGTGGTGACGCTGAAGTCGAGCATGTCCGCGAGGACTTTGGCTGGGACCGCGCCTGCGAGGCGGAATCGGGCGGTGTTTTGCAACTCGGAGATGGTGACGCCGAGCGGCCGAAGCCGACGATTGAGATACTGCGGGTCACGCGGCTTGCCGGGTCGGAGGCCGGGGAAGAGCCAGACATTGGGAACTGCTTCCGAGGTGGCGTCGAGATGTTCTCTCGCAATGGCTGCTATCGGTTTGGGGAGCGTGAGAGGTCGTTCTCCGGCGAGGAGGTCGAGGCCGTCGCCTTTATTGCAGAGCTGGTCGCGACGTAGCGAGAACGTCTTGGTCGCGGGGAATCCGTAGACTGCGATCAGTAGGGCGGCGAGGCGTGCATCAAGTGCGATGGTGCGATCTGTCGCGAGGATGCGGATGACGTGTTCGAGGTGCGCTTCAGACGCGCTGATCGTGGGCTCTCCACGAGGAAGCGTCAAGATTTCGAGTTCCGGGGTGATGTCGCGTTCGGCAGCCCAGGCGAGGAACTGCGGGAGCCAACGGCGTGCGGTCCGATGGGAGATGAACTCCTCGATCTGCGCCTGGGCGAGGAAGGCCAGGGATGTCTGCTGTTCTTCGACCCAGTCGAGGAAAGCGACCAGGCCGCGTAGCGATGCTTTGACGTGCCGGGCTGCGCCCGCGGCGATGTCGCCGGAGTCGTCGCGGCTTGCTTTGCGCAGCAGCACCCATCGCGTGTAGGCGCGTAGCATTTGCCGATGCTTGTGCTGGGTTTCGTCGATGATCTTTGTCGCCCAGGCCAACAGTGGTCGGGTGATTGCCGTATCGTGCGGCAGAGCACCGGCGTCGAGTAGGAGCGTGCGCAAATAGATCAGTGGTTTACTCGGCTGCGGGATATCAAGCACGGACTCGACCGGCACGCGTCCCGAAGCGATATCCCGCAGCAGGTCAGTGCTTGGCCCCATTCTCAGCCACTTGATGATCTGGGCAGGGCGAGGTTGGGCCAGCAGATACTCACGCAACGTTTTCATCGGTGGGATGAACTCGCCGTCCTTGCCGGTGAGGATGTCTTCGCAGCGGTCACTGAGAACGCACTTCCCGCAGAGGCGACCGTAATGATGCTCCTCGCTGTCGCAACGGCGGCAGGCGTAGCGTGCGGACTGTCCGGCGCATCCTGCGCAACACGGACGGCCGTCATCGCTGAGGAATGCAAGGATGCGCTTCTCGGCGCATCCTGGGCAGGGCGCGGCGTTGCGGAGGATGCGATTGTGGCAAGCGAAGCAGTGCAGGCCGTGCAGAATGTTCGCGGCGATCTTCTTCTGCTGCCCGCACGACACGCAAAGCCGTAGCCGCTTCGGGAAGCAGTTCAGACAGACCCTTTTGCCATCGATGCGCCCGACCGTGGTCACGATCTTCCCGCAGTTCTCGCAGGCGAACGTCGGAATACCGTCCGGCCCGCAGCGTTGACAAACGCGCTGGCCGCCGGTGTTGGTCGCGGTGAGCTTCTTCATCCGAAAACATGAGGAGCATTCTCCGTATGTGCGCCGCTGAGCGCAGCGGAAGCACTCGCGCTGCCCATCACCGTTGCGGACTTTCAAGACCTTTCTCATGCGGCACGAGGGGCACGTCGGCAAACGAATGCCGGTTGCGTCGTTGCGGGCGAGGTTCGCCAGCAGCGCCTGCACGTGTACCGGAGTCTCACCGTCCAACACGATGGGATCGAACTCTTCGCTCGTCAGCAGGCGCAGCATCCCGTTGCGCTGCCGCAAGTCGATGAGCCGTTCTGCCACATCGATGATGGTCTGTTCCGGCGCAACCACTCCCTTGGCGCTCAACGCCGCCGCAACACGCCGCCCGAACACCCCATCCGGCTGCGGTGTGCCGCGCGGAATCGTGGTCACGAGTTCGGTCGCTGGATGCGCGCGGGGACGGGGCGCAGGTCGCCGATGTCCTCGATCCTCCCGCCCGTGCCCGTTGCTTCAGCAGGCCGCGCGGCGGCCTGTTCGAGGGCGAGCAGGTCGCTGGGCGTGCAGTCCAAGATCGTGCAGAGCGCGGCGAGGACTTCGACGTTCAGTCGTTGCGGTGTCCGCGTGACCAGTCGGAACACCTGCTCACGGGAAAGCGCGACGCCCTCGGCTTTCAGCGGCTCGAGGAGGTCTGTGGTCTTGAACATGCCGCGCTCGGCCATCAGCGTCCGCAGCCGCCAGGTAATCGTCTTCGTCGTCATCAGGTGCTTCCTTCCGGGAAGTAGAATTTATCGATCGCCGCTTGCAGAACGCGGTTGCGGTAGTCGTCGGTCACCGAGGTGTAGATCGCCGTCGTGGAGGCGTAGGCGTGCCCGACTTGGGTCTGCACGAACTGCTCCGCATAGCCAAGCTCGATCAGGTGCGTGACGTAGGAGTGGCGAAGGCTGTGCAGGGTCAGTTCACTCGGCAGCTCGGCCTCGTTGCGGAGCTGAGCAAACCGCCGGTCGAGGTAACGGTCGCCGACGCGGGTGCCGCGCTCGGTCGGCCAGAGCCCCGGATGGTTGCCGGGATTGAACTTGTCCCGGACCTGCTCGACGTAGACGCGCAGCCCGTCGATCGCCCACTCAAATTCTGGGAGTGACAGCACCGAGCGGCGCTTGGGGATCGACCCTTTCGAGGACTTTGCGTGCCGCACGTGCAGCAGCCCGAACCGGCCCCACTGCGGCGTCTTCGCGTTCGTTCGCAGATCGACCACCTCCAGCCCGAGCACCTCGCGGCGGCGCAGCCCCCACGCGTAGGTCGTCTTGAGCAGTTGGGCATCCCGTAGCGCGGCCAGCGCGCCCTTGCGGCCATGCTGCCGCAGTGTCTCCACGCGGGCGTCTGCGACGCCGAACAGGGCGTCGAGTTCGTCGTAGTCAAGCGGCCTCCGACCCGGCGTGCCCTCGAAGTCCACGGTGTGCGCGAGCGTGTTCCACTCGAAGCACACCTGCGTCGGCACCGACCCGAACCGTGAACGGCACTCCGTCACCCAGCCATAGCGTTGGTCGGTGATGAAGTCGCAGAACGCGCGCAACGTCAGGTGGTAGATTCGCACCGTCGAACGAGACAACGGTCGTGGGCCGCTGAACAGGCTCGTCGTGAAGTCTTCCACATCACCTGGCAACCACTCCCACGGGTACGAATCCGCAAACCGTTGAAACCGCTCCACCTGCCAGCGGCGCATCTGGATCGTCTGCGTAGCCAGGCCCCGGCTCGTCTGCTGGCGGGAGAACCCATCGAGCATTCCGCTGAAC
The DNA here is from genome assembly GCA_047973175.1 of Leucobacter sp. GTDB lineage: Bacteria > Actinomycetota > Actinomycetes > Actinomycetales > Microbacteriaceae > Leucobacter. Next base: position 284 of record JBKEBN010000080.1, on the reverse strand, counting down.
ACGGCCGCATCCTCGTGCAGTGGCACGACGCCCGGCTGTCGAAGGAGTAGCACCTCCGCATCCTCGCTCATCCCATCATTATTGCATCTAACGCAACGCTAAAGTGGTAAACATGACCTATTATCCCGCCCGATCCGCCGCAAAGTCGCCCGAAATTACGCCGTCGAGCGTCAAGCGGGAACCTCATCGCAGCCAATTCGGCCACTACACTGGTAGGTGCGGGGCCAGTCGCGTGATTCCAGGTCTGAAATCACGCGGAACTGTCAGGTGTTGCATCAGATCGA
>JBKEBN010000044.1:0-2165 GCA_047973175.1 Leucobacter sp. | reverse complement strand
CACCGCATTGTTCAGCGCCCTGACCGCGAGCGATGACTTCATGCGTGAAGCGATCGAGTACCCACGATCCGGTTCGAGAACACGTCTTTCACCGCACACAGGTAGAGCTTGCCTTCCCCGGGGTGGATTCCAGTGGTCGTCGCAACACTCAGAGGTTCGGAGTGGGAATGGTGGAGCGAAAGTACAGTCACGAGCAGAAACAGGCAGTGCTCGCGGCTGTCGATCGCGGGTCAACAGTTCGCTCTGCCGCGATAGCTGTCGGGGTGTCACCCCATACCGGCTATCGGTGGGTGAAACAGGCAGGACTATCGACCTCCCGCAGCTCGCCGAGGAGATATTCAGACGAAGAGAAAGCCCGCTTCTTGTCGAGGCTTGCCCAGGTGCGGAACGTGTCGAAAGTGTCACGCGAACTCGACATCAATCGGGTGACAGGGTATGCGTGGGCACATCGCGCCGGCATCTTCACCAGCGACGACGCGAACGAACGGAAAGCCGAGTTTCTGCGCCTGCGCGCAGATGGCATCCCTCGCGCTGACGCGGCCCGGCAGCTCGGCGTTGAACAACACCAGGCGATGGACTGGGACCGCGGGATCAGGTCATTCGCAAAAGGCCGAATTTACCCAGATGGCAGGGTCGTGCTCTATAACCAAGACGAAATACTTGCCAATGTGAGACGACCAAGAACCACGTGGGCACAAGGCGAGCACATCCGGTTAGACCGCGTGGAACAGCTCATTGATGCCCGATACTTGAGCCTGCGAGAACGTGAACACATCAAGGATCTCCAGACGCAGGGGCTCTCGATTCGGAAGATCGCATCACAGCTCGGGCGGGCCCCGTCAACGGTCAGCAGAGAGCTGCAACGCAACACGACTGAGCGAGGACACTATCTGCCGCATACTGCGCACAGGCTTTCTGTGAAACGCAGATTCCGGCCGAAAACAGTGAAGCTTACGGCCCCTGGACCGTTGCGGGACTATGTTGCTGCGAAACTTGAGAAACGGTGGTCGCCTGAGCAGATCGCCCATCGTCTTCGGAAAGACCACCCAGACGAGATGGAGATGCGGGTGTGTGCTGAAACGATCTACCAAGCAATCTACGTGCACGCCAACGGTGAATTAAAACGTGAGCTTGTCGCTTCGCTTCGGCGAGGAAGGCGGCGACGTAAATCACGCAAGACTGTCGAGCAACGCACCCCGAGATTCGTGGACGAGATGGTGCCCATCTCTGAACGGCCAAGCGATGTCGATGATCGTGTGCTCCCGGGACATTGGGAGGGTGATCTGATCGCGGGGACACAAAACCGTTCAGCAGTCGCAACGCTCGTAGAGCGGACCACGAGATACGTCGTACTGGGGCATTTGCCTGGCGATCATGGGGCTGAGTCAGTGCGAGAGAGCCTCGTGCGTGCTCTTACATCGTTGCCTGAGCAATTACGTCGCACGTTGACGTGGGATCAAGGCGCTGAGATGGCTGAGCATAAAGCGTTCACTGTAGCCACTGAAATGGATGTGTATTTCTGTGATCCGGGCTCTCCTTGGCAGAGAGGCTCCAACGAGAACACGAACGGGCTATTGCGTCAGTATCTCCCCAAGGGAGCTGATCTTCGTCACTTCACATTGGAACGGCTTGCCATGATCGCTGAGGAACTGAACGGGCGCCCCCGAAAATCGCTTGGTTGGGACACGCCTGCGGAGCGAATAGCTGCTTTACTGGAACCAGCGTAAGTGTTAGCTGTTGCGACGACCACTGGAATCCACCCCGCGGAAGGGAAGCTGTATCTCTGCGCGATCAAGGACGTATGGGCGAACAAGATCGTCGGGTACTCGATCGACTCACGGATGAAGGCCCGCCTCGTGGTGAACGCGCTGGAGATGGCCGTCACCCACCGCGGGAACCCGGAAGACGTGATCGTACACAGCGACAGAGGCAGCCAATTCCGTTCGAGGAGATTCCGCAACGCACTCAAGCGCCACAAGCTACGCGGCTCGATGGGGCGGGTCGGCGCCTGCGGCGACAACGCAGCGATGGAGTCGTTCTTCAGCCTGCTGCAGAAGAACGTTCTCGACCGGCGCTCCTGGACTAGCAGGCTCCAGCTGCGCCTCGCGATCGTGCAGTGGATCGAAGGGACCTACCACCGCAAACGGCGACAACGCCGCCTCGGA
>JBKEBN010000135.1:0-12101 GCA_047973175.1 Leucobacter sp. | reverse complement strand
CGGCCGAGACGTACCCGCTGCGCAGCGCCTCGCGCATCGAGAGCGCCTCCTGCTTGTGGTCGAGCACGGCGACGCGCCAGGCGTCGGCGAGCGAGCCGGCGAGGATCGATCCGTTGGCGCCCGAGTGGGCATCGTCGACCAGCCGGAAATCGGCCTCGAGGCGCTCGATCACGCTGGTGTTGGCGCTGAGCAGCGCGGGATTCGTCTGCAGCATGCGCTCGAGGGCCGACTGCCACCAGGCCAGTTCGAGCTCGGCGGCGACGTCCTCCGCCGGCACGTGCCGCGCCGACAGATCGTCGAGCAGCGATTCGAGGTGCGCCGCGCGCAGCCGCTCCACGATCGTGGTGCGCTCCTGGATGTTCTGCAGCACCTCCGACTCGCGCGCGAGATCCGAGATGCGGCTCGCCAGGCGCGCGAGCGAGAGGTTCTTGAGCCGATCCGCGTCGGAAGTCACGCCGAGCACGCGGTCGAGCTGGTCGAGATCCTGATACGCCGACTGGAATGCGACGACCACGTCGGCGATGCCCAGCGGCACCTCCGGCCGAGCGCCGACGACCGTCGTGTAGCGCTGCCACAGCACGCGCTGCTGCTGGATCTGCACCAGGCGGTCGTACATGTCGGTGATGTTGACCCCGGGGCGCACGTACTCGCGGGCGAGCCGCTTCAGGCGGCGCTTGTTCGCCGACGACATCTCCTCGCTGCCGCGCGGAGCGTGGGCCGCGATGACCTCGGTGAGCGAGCGGTCGTAGACCTCGGGGGTGAAGCGGTCGAGCGTGTCGCGAATGCCCATGAGCAGCCGCAGGTAGATGCCGAGCTCGCCGACGGTTTCGTAGGAGCGCATCGAGGTCTGGCTGATGAGCTCGTTGGCCATCGAGATGAGCCTGGGCAGCTGCGACTCGGCGAGGTCGACGGCGAGGCCGTAGGCGGCCCTGGCCTCCTCGGTGGTGCTGAAGTTGACGCCGTACCAGGGCGAATCCTCGGGACCGTACTGGAACTGGCCGAGGCGCGCGACCTCGGTGAGCGCCTCGGCGACCGACGAGCGGTCGAGCGTGAGCTGACCGAGCGCCTGGTCGTCGAGCCGCACGGTGGTGCTGGGCGGGTGCTCGCCGAGTGCCAGCAGCGTGAGGCGGCGCAGCGCCTCGAGCGGCGAGACGCCGAAGCGCGAGTCGGGCGAGGCGAGCGCCGAGCGGTAGTCGCTCAGCACGCCCCGCAGCCGGGTGAGGGCCTCGTCGACGTCGCGCAGCTGATCGGCTCGCGCGTTCTCGTTGCGGCTGATCGCCTCGACCAGGTTGCGGCGCAGGCGGCGCGGCCCGACGGCGAGACCGGCGAGGCCCGCGCGGGTGAGGCGGTGGGTGATGCCGTCGAGCGTGGCCCGGCGCGGCGACACGACGAGCACTCGCTTGCCGGAGCGCACGAGACCGCCGATGGCGTTGACCACGGTCTGGGTGCCGCCCGTGCCGGGCAGCGTGTGCACCACGAGCGACTGGCCGGCCTCGATCTGGGCGAGCACGTCGTCCTGCTCGGCGTCGGCGTCGTAGAGGTAGCTGTCGGTGTCGGGCGAGCGCTCATCGATCGGGGTCGGGGTGACCGGCTGATAGGCCCGCTCGAGGCGCTCTTTCGCGGGCTCGTTGCCGCAGACCGCGTCGAGGATGGGGGTGTCGAGGTCTCTCGCGTCGGCGACCATGCGCTGCGCCACGTTGTGGAACGATGAGACCACGAGCCGCGGCTGCACCACGAACCCGGGCACGCCGGCGGCCATCTGCCGGAGGCGGTCGATGACGGGCTGCGGCTTGAACACGCCCTCGGACTGCGAGAGCTCGATGAGCGAGCGGGCGTCGACGACGATGCAGAACTGCTCGCGCAGCACGCGGATCAGCTCGGAGTTGACCACCGGAAACTGCTTGAGCTTGAGCTCGAAGTCGCGGCCGTAGCGGCGAATCGCGAGCGGGCGCAGCAGCACGGGAGCGCAGAACTCCTCGCCCTCGAAGCTCCACTTGGCGATGCCGATGCCGAGGTTGACGGTCTCGAGGCCGCGCACGGTGCGCATCTCGATGGCCTTGTCGGTGACGCGGCCGGCCGCCGCGCGCGCGTGGCGCAGCGCGAGGTCGTCGCGGATCAGGGCCGAGAGCAAGATCTTGTTGCCCGTGATGAACTGCGGCAGCCCCCCGGGGTGGGTCGTAGAGAGCTCGATGCGATTGGCAGGCCGGTCGTCGAAGTGGAGCAGCGGGTTGCGGCCGCCGATCTCGGAGAGCTCGCGCCGCCACTCGGCGTGCTCGTCGGCGTAGGTGTCGACGAGCGACACGGGACCGCTGAGGTTCGCCGCCAAGTCTGGCTCGATCGGCTCGGTCTCCTGCTCGGCGAGCTTGGCGATCAGGCTGTCGCCCTCGGCTCGCGTCTCGGAGGCGTCGGTCGCCTCCGCGGGCACGGCGTCCTCCGCGGGGGTCTCCGCCCGATCCCCCCCGGGGTCCTTAGCGTCGGGCCGCCGTCGCCGATCTACACTCCACACACGGCCACCCTATGCCGCCGAGCCGAAAAACACCGGAGCACCCGCCGCGTTTTGCGCGATCATCCGCGGGCCTCCCCGCGTGTCTCGCGGCGCGCGGACTCCGGCGTCTCCGGCGCGCCGGTGCGGGCGGTGACGACGGGATCCGCCACCTGCTCATCGCTCCCCCGCAGCCGGGCCGCGAGACGCATCAGGTGGTACACCGCGATGGCCGCGACCGTGCCGAGCGCGATGCCGTTGAAGATCACCGGCTGCTGCTCGGTGCCGAGTTGCAGAGAGAAGTCGGCGATGCCGACCACGAGCGGCACCGCGGCCGAGAACTGGTTGATCGGTTTCGAGAAGTCGACCCGGTTGTCGATCCAGATCTTCACACCGATGAGGCCGATGAGCCCGTACAGCGCCACCGTCACGCCCCCGAGCACGGCGGGCGGAACCGAGAAGATCACCGCGCCCACCTTCGGCGAGAAGCTGAGCAGGATAGCGATGACGCCCGCCACCCAGTACGCCGCGGTCGAGTAGACGCGCGTGGCCGCCATCACGCCGATGTTCTCGCCGTAGGTGGTGGTGCCCGATCCACCGCCGAAGCCCGCGAGCAGCGTCGAAAGCCCGTCTGCGAGCAGTGCCCGGCCCGTCAGCGGGTCGAGGTCGCGGCCGATCATCAGCCCGACGCTCTTCACGTGCCCCACGTTCTCGGCGATCAGCACGAGCACGACGGGCAGAAACGCGGGCAGCAGGCCCCACAGCGTGGGATCGGCGAAGGGATTGCCGACGGCGTGGAAGGCGGGGAGTCCGATCCACGACGCCTCGCGCACCGCGCTGAAATCGACGAGACCCGCGACCACGGCGACGACGTAGCCGACCACCATGCCGAGCACGATCGAGAGCCGCCCGATCAGCCCGCGAAACACCATCGTGATCAGCAGAATCGCGACCAGTGTGATCACCGCGACCCACGCCGAGAGCGCCTGATCGACGCCCGGGTTGTTCGCCGGGTCGCCGTTCCAGTTGTTCTTGACCGCGGGGGCGAGGTTGAAGCCGATGAGCGCCATGATCGAGCCCATGACGACGGGCGGCATGAGCGCGTTGATCCAGCGCGTGCCGAAGCGGTGCACCACGAGGCCCACGAGGGTCATCAGCACGCCGATGGCGAGAATGCCGAACGAGGCGCGGCCGAGATCGGGGTGCTCGGGATCGCCGCTCGCGAGCGCCGCCATGATCGGCGCGATGAACGCGAACGACGACCCCAGGTAGCTGGGCAGCCGGTTGCCGGTGAGTAGCAGGAACAGCAGCGTGCCCAGCCCCGAGAAGAACAGCGTCGCAGTCGGGCTGAAGCCCGTGATGAGCGGCACCAGGAAGGTCGCGCCGAACATCGCGACGACGTGCTGCGCCCCGAAGCCGATGGTGCGCGGCCAGGTCATGCGCTCCTCGGGCAGCACGATGGCTTCGGAGGAGACGTGCTTGCCGTCTCCGTGGGGCTTCCAGCGCAGCGCCATGGGTCTCCTTCGATCGTGCCGGTGTCGTGGTCGTTCTGCGCGAGGGCGCAGAATCTCACGCCGACATCTTACGGCCCGCTCGGCCCCGCGCTCACTCGGCCGGCGGCTTCATGATGAAACCGGTGGTGAGGCCCATCACGAGCCCCGCGGGCACCCACAGCCAGAACTGCGTGAAGAAGCCGATCGCGACGCCCACGATGAGCCCCATGACCACGCCCACGATGACCTGTTTGCGGCGCGCCTGTGGCGACACCCGGTCTCCGCCGTTCTGCTTGCCGCGGTTCTGACCGTTACGGCCCTGCCCGCCGCGGCCCTGTCGCCCGCCTTCGTCCGGTTCGCGCTTCCGCCCCGATCCCCTGCTCATGCCTCAAGCCTACGCGCAGCCTCGCGGTCGGAGGCGTCGAGGCGTTCGAGCGCCGCGATCCGCTCGGCGTCAGCGCCCGCGGCCCTGGCGATGTTCAGCAGCTGCCCGCCTGCCCGCGCCGCCTTGGCGAAACTGAGCGAGTGGGTGGCTCCGGCCGCGAGCAGCACCGGCTCGAGGGCGTCGAGCAGCGCGGGATCCGCGCCCTCGCCCAACTCGGCCTCCCACTCGCGCCAGGCGCGCCGCACCCCCTCGCTCAGGTCGCACGCGCGCACCGCGTCGTCTGCGATCTCGACCTCGCCCCGGCCGTCGCGAGCGCGCAGCAGCACGACCGCGCGCGCCGTGCTCAGCTCGGCCATCGGCACGAGGCGATCCGCTGCGTCGCCCACGCGATCCCGCACCGCGGCCAGCACCGCCTCGGGTATCTCGGCGCTCACGGGCCACAGCAGTTCGCGCAAGCCGCCGTCGCCCTTCACCTTCAGGTGCCACCCGTCGTCTTTGCCGCCGCTGCGCGTGCGCAGGGCGAGCCGGTTGCGGGCCAGCACACGGTCGTGGGTGTCGAAATAGGTCGCCGTCAGCGCGTGATGCGCGCTCGCCACCGAATCGAAACCCGCCTCCTCGAACGCTCGCGCCGTCGGCAGCTGCGCCGCCGCGGCGACCTCGTATTTGCGCTCGATCTCGAACGTCTCGACTGCTTCGTTGCTCACGCTGCAAGCCTACGCCGCACGCGCGCACCGGGCGGTACACTGACCGGGTGACTTCGGAGCAGAGTTCGGGGCGGGATCTGAGCGAGGCACTCGCACGGGCTCGACGCGCCTGCGCCGAAGCGGCCGAGCAGCTCGCCGACGCCGGAATCGCGGCCGAGGCGCTCGCCGAATACGTCGCACCGCGCAGACAGCTGCTCTGGAAGCGGCCCGCAACCATGGAACCCCGCGGTGAGGTGTGGCGTATCGGCCCGCTCCTGCTCGGCGTGCCCGAGACCGCGGGAGCCGATCCTCGCCTCTACGCCGCCGGACGCGCCACGCGCACGGCCGAGCGCGGCCGCCCCGGCTATCAGTCGGTGTCGCGCGAGGAGCGGAAGGAGATCGCGGCCGCGGCGCTGCGCGGCGGCTTTCCGCTCGGTGCCCCCGTCAACTTCGACGCGGTGCCGATCCCCCTCGACGACGCGGCTTACGAATCGGCGGGCTCCGCCGCAGCACCGGCAGCTGCGACCTCGTCCGCGAACTCCGCCGCAGGCCCCGTGGGCTTTGCCGACGGCGAGCTGCGAGTGCGCTGGCGCGACGGCGCGCCCCTCACTGGTGCCCCGACGCTCGCCGCCTTCCTCGCAGACCGCGTCGCCCTGCTCATCGACCCGCCGTTCGCAGACTGAGTCGGTGTTGCGGCCGTCCACCGGCCGCAGCGATCCACCGCCCGCCGCGCCGAGCTAGGACGCGCGGCACCCTCGGCCCGCCCACACGCGAGCTTGACCCTGTGTTCTGCCACTGAGGGGAGGAAAAAGCGGGTTGCACAGGGCAGAAACCCGCTTTTTCCTCCCCTCGGCGAGGCATCTCGGCCTCCTCATACCTATAAGGTCACGCCCACACGGCCCCAGCGAAGCCCGGCCCCTTTCCCGGGGCCGGGCTCACGACGCAGCGGGCCGGGTGATGCCCCTGCGATGGTAGTGCAGCAGGTTGATGAGGAACGCGGCGAGCACCGAGAGCGCGGCACCGACGATCGTGAAGCCGATGCGCTGACCGTCCATCAGCAGGGTGTTCACACCGTAGGAGTTCATGAGCACCACTGTCAGGGTGAGGAACATGATGTACTGCCAGTAGGGCTTCTTGGTGACCATCCAGTACAGGCAGAACCACAGCGCGGGCAGCGCGAGAATCAGCATGACCTCGTCGGGGGTGCCGACGAGCGCGAGCACGGTGACGACTCCAAAACCCGCGAGCGTGCCGAGCACGCGACCCGACATCTTCTTCCAGTTCACGAGCTCGGTCGGGTCGGCGAGCACGTAGATCGTCAGCGTCACCCAGACCCAGTGCGAGTGGAAAATGCAGGTGGTGGCCAGAATCATGATGATGGCCGAGAAGATCCCGAGGATCGTGCCGTAGAGCAGCGGCATGCGCGGATCGGTCACCTCGAGCCGCTTCACGTGCCGTATGCCGGCCGCCTTGTGCAGCACGAGCACGCTCCACAGTCCAGCGCCGATGATCACGGCGACGACGCAGAGAACATACTGGGGCGTGATCTTGGGGTCGTCGGTGCTGAAGAGGCCCGGGGGCGACATCATGAAATACGGCACGAGGATCGGGAGCTGCAGCACCGCGCTGCCGACGCCGCGGCTCGCGGCGAAACCGTACCCGATGCCGAGCAGCAGCAGCATGGTCGCGAGCGCCCAGGTGTGCCCCTCGAGCATGATGGCGATGACGCCGAGGATCGCCAGGGAGACGACGACAGCGACGCCGACCTTGGGGCCGCCGCTGATCCAGGAGAAGCTGGCGGCCAGCACGCCGAAGAGCGCGACGCCGATGGCCCCCGGCCACACTATGGCGAGCAGGAGTGCGGGTGCCGCGATGACGAGAACGAGCGCTGCGATCTTGACGCCGATCGGAATGCCCTTGCCGTTCTTCGACTACGTCTGCTCGTCAGCCCGGTCGCTGTCTGGAACTGCCATCGATACGCTTCCGCTTCGGGGCCCACGAGCCGAGATCTGCACGCGGGGCGAACGCCTGCACACCGCGTTTTCAGCATACTTGAAGCTGAGATTCAGAACCCCGCTCTCACGGAGGTAGACAGTATGAGTAAGGTATGAATCTGAGTTGAGGCGGCCCCTCATTCGGGTCGCATTCGCGTATTCGCGAGCGTCACTGCCCCGCGGCACCACTCCGAACCACGCGCAGCAGGGCGCGAATGCCCTGGGTGAGCGCCCTGAGATCTTCGATGTCGAGCAGCCCGAGCGGGGTCTTGCTGAGTTCGGGGCGCGCGGCGACGAGCCGCTGCACCGTCTGCAGCCCGAGCGGTGAGGTGGTGACGCGCCGCACGCGCTGGTCCTGCGGGTCGAGGGTGCGCTCGACCATGTCTTGAGACTCGAGGCGATCGACGATTCCCGACATGGTCGCCAGCGAGACGCCCACGGTCTTGGCGAGAGCCTGGATCGTGCTCCCCCCGGGTTCGGTCACCAGGATCGTCAGCACTTTGAGCTGCTGCATGGTCAACCGGAGCGAGAGCACGGGCTCCATGATGTCGGGCACGAACGAGGCTTCGAGGTCGGCCTGCAGGCCGATGAGTTCGTCGAGCAGGGCCTTCCGCTCCGCTTCCTCGTGAGTATTCACTCCTCTAGAGTATCGGCAGCTCCCAGGCACCCCTCAGACTAAAATACTTAGCTTCATACTAAGCTTCGCGTTACGCAAGCCATTTCTTTAGTGATCGCGCGGATCCTTCCTCTCCTACTCTTCGGCGGTGTTCCTTGTTCCGACTCGCTCGTTTCAGCCTGGCCAATCGCACCCTGGTGGCGCTCATCACGATTCTGATCGCCGCCTTCGGGGTCTTCTCGATGACGCAGCTGAAGCAGGAGCTGATCCCCTCCATCTCGCTGCCGCAGACCACGGTCGTCACGGCGGTTCCCGGAGCAAGCCCCGAGGTGATGGACGAGCAGGTCAGCGTGCCGATCTCCCGCGCGCTCTCCGACCTCGAAGACGTGGAGCAGGTTGTCGCCACCTCCGCATCCAGCATGTCGACGGTGTCGATCTCGTACACCTACGGCACCGACGTCGACGACTTTCGCGCGACCGTCGAGCAGGCCCTGAACTCCATCTCCGACACGCTGCCGAGCGATGCCGAGCCGCAGCTCATCTCGGGCAGCACCGCCGACATTCCGGTCATCTTCATGACGGCCTCATCGCCCGACGAGAGCATCGCGGCCCTGTCGAGCACCCTCTCCGATTCGGTCGTGCCCCGGCTCGAGTCGATCTCGGGCGTGCGATCGGCGGCAGTCTCGGGAGCCGCGGTCGAACGCGTCGTCATCACGCCGGATCAGGCAAAGCTCGCGGCGAACGGGCTCAGCCCGCAGGCGCTGAGCGACGCTCTGGAGGCGAACGGCATGACGCTGCCGCTCGGCAGCGTCTCCGAAGACGGCGCTTCCCTCCCGGTGCAGGGTGGCCAGACGATCGGCTCCATCGACGCCATCGAAGCGCTCCCGCTCGCGAGCCAGACGCAGCCGGGCACTGTGGTCACCGTCGGCGACGTGGCCGATGTCGAACTCGTCACCGAACCCCAGACCTCGATCACCCGCATGAACGGCGAAGAGGCGCTGTCCATCTCGATCACGGCGAACCAGAACGCCGACATCGTAGCGATCTCTCACGCCACCGGCGACGCGATCGCAGAGCTCGAAGCCGACTTTCCCGGCCTCGAGCTGACCATCGTGTTCGATCAGGCCCCGTTCATCGAGCAGTCGATCGAGCACCTCGCAATCGAGGGTCTGCTCGGCCTGATCTTCGCGATCGTGGTGATCCTGGTCTTCCTGCTGTCTCTGCGCTCGACGATCGTCACCGCGATCTCGATCCCGCTGTCGGTGCTCGTGACCTTCATCGGCCTGAATCTCGGCGGCTACTCGCTGAACATGCTGACGCTCGGCGCGCTCACGATCGCCATCGGCCGCGTGGTCGACGACTCCATCGTGGTGATCGAGAACATCAAGCGCCACCTCTCGTACGGCGAGGAGAAGGTGCACGCGATCCTCACTGCGGTGCGCGAGGTCGCCGGGGCGATCACCTCGTCGACGCTCACCACGGTCGCGGTGTTCCTGCCGATCGCACTCGTGGGCGGCATGGTGGGCGAGCTGTTCGCTCCCTTCGCGCTGACGGTGACGATCGCGATGCTGTCGTCGCTGCTGGTCGCGCTGACGATCGTGCCCGTGCTCTCCTACTGGTTTCTGCGCGCGGATCGAGACAAGCGGGCCGCGTCGAAGGGTGCGGTCGTCGATCCCGAATCGGTGCGCCAGGCAGCCGAAGAAAAAGAGCATCGGAGCCTGCTGCAGCGCGGCTACCGGCCGATTCTGCGCGGCACTCAGCGGCACCCGGTCATCACCATCGTCGCTTCGGTGCTGCTGCTGGTGATCACCGGGGCGCTCGTGCCCCTGTTGAAGGTCGATTTCATCGGCAGCACCGGGCAGAACATGATCATGGCGACCCAGACCTTCCCCGCGGGCTCCGACCTCGACACCGTCTCCGACGGTGCTCGCGACGTCGAGGAGACGCTGCTCGAGATGGACGGCGTCGAAGAGGTGATGCTCATGGCGGGTTCGAGCGGCGGTGGATCGGGCGATTTCTCCACCATGCTCGGCGGAGGCGGCGGCACCGCGACCTTCATCGTGAACACCGACGCGGAGGCCGATCAGGGCGCGCTGCGAGACGAGGCGCGGGATCGGCTCGCGGCGCTCGACGGCCCCGGCGAGGTCAGCCTCTCCGACAGCACCGCGATGAGTGGGTTCGGCGGGTCCGTCGACGTGCTCGTGCACGCCGCGAACGAGAAGGATCTCGCCGAGGCCGCCGAAACCGTCTACGAGAGCTTGAAGAGCACGCCGAACACCGCGGAGGTGTCGAGCGATCTCGCCCCCGAGCAGCCGATCACCCAAATCACGGTCGATCGCGAGGTCGCGCTCGAGCACGGCTTCACCGAGATCCAGCTGCTCGGCATGGTCGGCGGCATTCTCTCGCCGCAGAGCATCGGCAGCGTCACCATCGACAGCGATGAATACCGCATCTTCCTCGACACGACCCCGGCTCCCGAGACCGTGGCAGAACTCCGAGACCTGCAGATCCCCACCGCGACGGGTGCGCTGCCCCTGAGCGATCTGGCTTCCGTCGAGGAGGTCGCCGTGGCGACGTCCATCACCCGGCAGGACGGCGACCTCGTCGCAACCATCTCGCTCACGCCTGCCGAGGGCGAGCTGGGCGCGGTCACCGCCGAGGTCGAGGAGCGACTTGAGGGTCTGGATCTGCCCGCCGGCACCAGCGCAACCCTCGGCGGGCTCGCGCAGACTCAACAGGAGTCGTTCTCGCAGCTCGGGATCGCGATGCTCGTCGCCGTCGCGATCGTGTTCCTGCTGCTCGTGGCCACCTTCCGCTCGCTCGCACAGCCGCTGATCCTGCTCGTGTCGATCCCGTTCGCGGCGACGGGTGCGATCGCGCTGCTGCTGATCACCGGGCGTCCGCTCGGAATCTCGGCCCTGATCGGCATGCTGATGCTCATCGGCATCGTCGTGACGAACGCGATCGTGCTCATCGACCTCGTGAACCAGTACCGCGAGCGCGGCGAGCCGCTGCGCGAAGCGGTCGTGCACGGATCCCTGAATCGTGTCCGGCCCATCGTCATGACCGCGCTCGCGACCATCCTCGCGCTGACCCCCATGGCGCTCGGCATCACGGGCCACGGCGGGTTCATCTCCCAGCCGCTCGCGGTCGTCGTGATCGGCGGCCTGCTGTCGTCGACCGCGCTCACACTGGTCGTGCTGCCGACGCTCTACTACGTCGTGGAGCGCGCTCGCGAACGCGGGAAGGGTCGCCGTGCGGCCGCGCGCGCGGCCCGTCGGGAGGGTGCGGAAGCCGCGGCGGCGGCGGTCGCGCCGGAGAGCGGGTAGCCGTGGCCGGGAAGAAGCGCGGATACCGTCCGCCGTCGGACTACGACCCCAGGCGCGGGCACGGTCGCGGCGGCAAGCGGTTGAAGGGGAGGCGCGGGTCCGACGGGAGCGACCGAGCGAGACGCGACGCGTCGCCTCAATCGCCTGATCCCGCGCGGCCGAAGGAAGTTGCAGGATCTCCGAAGCGTCCGACGGAGGATCCTTCGACTGCGCACAAGAGGACGGTGAGGGATCTACCACCCATCGACTTCGCCCTCACGACCGCCGCCGACGCCGAGGGCGTCTCATTCGCCGACCTCGGCCTGGGCGGCAATATCGTGCGCACGCTCGGAGACCTGGGCGCCGTGCGACCGTTCCCGATCCAGGTCGCCACCATCCCGGATGCGGTCGCGGGCCGCGACGTGCTGGGGCGGGCGCGCACCGGCTCCGGCAAGACGATCGCATTCGGCGCGGCGCTCGTCGAGCGGCTGCTGAAGTTGAAGCGGGAGGATCCCGAGGCCTTCGCGGGTGCGGCTGCGCCGCAGCGCCGGCGCGGCGAGCCCGAGCGGCGCGGCAGTCGCAGCGCCCGCAATCCGCGAGCGCTGATCCTCGCACCGACGCGCGAGCTGGCCCTCCAGATCGACCGCACGGTGCATCCCATCGCACGCTCGGTCGGCTTCTACACCGGGCAGTTCGTGGGCGGCGTGCCGCTCGAGCCGCAGCTCCACGCCCTCGAGCGAGGCGTGGACATCGTGATCGGCACGCCCGGGCGGGTGCGCGACCTCGTGAACCGGCGCCGCCTCGACCTGCGGCAGGTGCGGGTGTCGGTGATCGACGAGGCCGACCACATGTGCGATCTCGGCTTCCTCGAGGCGACGCAGTGGGTGCTGCGGCAGACCGCGCGCAGGGGGCAGCGCCTGCTCTTCTCCGCGACGCTCGACGGCGAGGTGTCGGACCTGGTCGCCGAGTTCCTGACCGGCCCCGCGGCGCACGAGGCCGAGGAGGCCAGCGCGGCGGCGGTTCGCCACGACGTGCTCATCGTGCTGCGGGAGCACAAGAACGACGTGCTGGTCGAACTCGCGTCCGGCGGGGAACGCACGCTCGTGTTCTGCCGCACGCGCGCCGCCGCGGAACGGGTCG
>JBKEBN010000039.1:0-80816 GCA_047973175.1 Leucobacter sp. | reverse complement strand
CCCTCCGCCTCCGGCGTCTCGGCATCCGGGGATTCGGTGCGCGTCGTAGTGGCCTCCTGCTGGGTGAGGGAGGGGTCGCGGTGCGTGGCGAGCATCGACCGCTCCGCCGCAGCCTCCTCGGCCGGTCGTGCGCGTTCGGCGGCCATCGCCGCCGCGAGCGCCGGGTGTAGCCGCGAGTGCGCGGCCTCTGGCGGCCCCAACTCCGGGGTCTGATCGTCGGGATTCATGAGGGTTCCTCCTCCTCGTCAGGAACGGATGCAGGGTCAAGTTCAGGTTCGAGATTGTCTCCGGCCGACTCAGCTGATTGGCTGACGGGGGCGTGCTGTTCGGGGGCGAACCAGCGGCCGACGGTCGAGGCATGGACGCCGAGGTGCCGGGCAATCTTCTTGTTCGACCACCCCTCCGCGCGCAGCACCTCCGCCACACCCCGACCACCCGGCACCGCTCGATGAGCCTCCGGGACGGTGGGGCTGACGTCGATGATCGAGGGCAGCGGGAACGCCGCCGAGGCCACCGCAGACGAAACCGACAACGCCGCCCCTTCCTCGGCCGCCGTGAAGCTCTCCTCCGGGTGCGCGGGGGCGGTGTTGTGGTGGCGGGTGAGGATGACGGTGAGGTGCGTGATCGCGAGCAACACCACCGGCGGCACCGCTGCGACCGAGGCCGCGAGCACGCCGGGCACGTCGGCATCAGCGGCGACGAGCGCGTGAATGGAGTTCGCCGTCACAGACAGACCCGCCCCGCAGATCAGCAGCAGCCACGGATACCACGCCTGCCGGGTGCCCGCGAGCGCGACCACCGCGACCGTTGCGACGACGATGATCCCATCCACGATCAACGGCCACGCCCACGCCTGCCCAGCATCGATCCCCGAACGGCGCGCCAGGTCCGCGAGCGAGGTGAAGCTCAGCCAGAATGCTCCCGCCGCGATCAGCACCGTACCCGCCACCGCCGTCATCACCGCGAGCCGGCCACCTCCGCGAACCGCCGTCGTGGTCATGCGAGCACCCGCCCTCGACTGGCCGGTTCCCGCCGCGCCTGCGACTGCCGCGCATTGCCTTGCACAGGGGCATTAGTTGCTGGGCCGCGGTAGGCGGAGCGGATCGTCCGCTCGATCTCACGAGGCGGCAGGCCGATGTCCTCGGCCACCGGCCCGAGCGCGTCGAACGCCTCGGAGAGGGTGGCCCCGTTCTCGGCGAGACGGCAGGACGCCCAGTAGAGGCCGACGTTCCGGTCCTCGCTCCGCCCGCTCAGCCATGCCGCGATATGTGCGGTGCGCTCTTCGAGGCTCCCGCGGAACGGGCGCGACTGCCACGATGCTCGCGGCGGCCGCGGGTCCAGGAACTCCCGCAACGCGCCCGCATCCACCGGCTTCGCGGGATCAGGTGAGAGTTCGAGAAGCTGGTACGCCGCGACTTCGCTGCCGATGAGGGTGCGGGAGGGCGGGGCGACGATGTAGCCGGCGGTGCCGCGGAAGTCGAGCTGCGCGGTGCCGGACGCCCACGACCGCTGCTCGGCCTCCGCTGCCGGATAGTAGGCGTGCAGCCCGCCCGACGGGGTGACGACGTGCGCGACCCAGCCATCGAGGAGACCGGCGCGGGTGGCGCGCTGCCAGGACTCGGGGCCGCGTGGCGGATTGCCCTTCACGTCGACATCGACGACCTCGAGCCCCGACGCGGGGCCGGTCGGGATGCCGATATTCGCCTCCGGCCATCTCTGCCACCACGACGCAACGTGCCCGGGGTCGGCGGTCGCATCGTGGAAGCCGTGCGCTACGAGCGGCCGCTTCTCACCGGGCACGCAGGGGAACACCGGCACGTCCTGGCCCGCATAGTGCTGGGCGGCCTCGGCGAGCGTCATGCCCGCGACCGGGATGAGGAGCTGGCCGGTGTTCATGAGAGCCCTCGCGCTTCGACTGGCTTGCGCGTCGGTTCCGATGCCCGTGCGGGGCGCGACCTCGTAGTGGAGGTGCGGCCGGTGCGTGCCGGCTGCTTCGACGCGGCACGGGCAGGAGGTTCGCGGAGGAGGCCGGGAGGCTCGCCGGTGCCAAGCTGCACGGTGTCGAGCTGGTCGAGGATCGAAACGGCGATCTGCCGCACCCGTTCGGCGGTGTGCTTTACGACCGTCACCGGGTCTTTCCCGTCCACGGTCGCCGCCCACCCCGACACATACGGGATCGTGTAGGCGGCGGTGTCCATGCCGTGCGCGGCACCGATCATCAGCGCCACCGATTCCGCCTCGACCTCCGCGATCCCGCGGTGCCGGGTCGCGTCCTCGTCGTCGGGGTCGTGCAGACGGATATGGGCGAGCTCGTGAGCCAGGGTCTTCACCTGCGCGGCATCGTCCATGTTCGTCCGCACCGCGACCCACTTCTCGTTCCAGTGCGTGAGCCCGTTCGCGCCGCGAATCTCTCGCTCATGCGGCACCGGCCGGAACTCGTACCCCGCCGCAACGATTTGCCCGATCAGTCCCTCGCGCAGCCCGGCAGGTGCCTCACCTTCCAGGAGCTTCGGGCGCGGCGGGAGCGGCACCTCCGCCCCCTCGGTCTGAGAGATGTCGAACACCCGGGCCGGTGTGACGCCGATCATCCGCTCTCGCACCGACTCGCCAGGACTCGGCCGCTCTCGCGGCTTGAGCCTGCGCCACGAATCCGGGTTGCCGGGCGTCGCCGACGCGAACCGCGCCTTGAACGGCGCGAGGATGCTATACGGTTTCTGCCCGTCAATCACCTCACGTCCGAGCGACTCCCACTGCTTCTTCCCGGCCACATACGTCGGGTACGGATCAGGCACCAGACCGGCAACGAACGCGGCCTCGTGCTGCGCGAAGATCAGCAGCACATTGTTCGCGCTGCGCTTGCGGAACTGCGCCACGAACGTGAGCGCCCGCTTCCAGTCCTCGCCCGTGACCAGCGCCTCAACCGACGCAGTCAGCGTCTCCTGCAGTTCCTCGACCTGCGCCTCCCGCGCTACCCGCACTTCCTCGGGAGTTCTCCTTCCAGCCATGTTCCGTCTCCTTTTTCGCGCCTGTATCAGCGGCTCAGTCACCAGCCAGGTGAGCCGAGCGCACCCGAATGGTCGAGACGGTCAGCGAAGAAAGAGAGTTGGCCGCCAAGACCATCGCAAGGCCTGACGTGGACTCCCTAGATAACAGACCCTGCACCGCTCATGGCAGGTGAGGCCGGATTGTTGTCGTTTAGGTGGGCGGCGGTGTCCGAAAGCTGCGCATCCCCGCAGGCATCTGCTGCATCATGCGGTAGCGGCTTGGCGTGATCCCCGCACAGTCACGGAACGCGGCCGTGGCGCGGTTCCGGCTCGCCCACCCCACCGCGCGGGCGGTTTCCGCAACTGACAGCTCTGTCTCACGCAGCAATCGGGCCATCGCCTCGACTCGCACCATCGTCAGGTACGTCAAAGGCGTCTTCCCGTACGCATCCGTGAAAACTCGAACGAGTTGCTTCTCCGAGAGATGCACCAGCCGGGCAAGCTCTGGCAGTGACCATCCGCGCTGGAACTCCGATCGAAGCACATCTCGCACTTGTCGTGCCTCGGCCCTGAGTGGGGCGAACCGGCGCTCCCTGGGGCTCGTGGGCCTGATCCGGGCGCGCTGCGTCGGCATTGTGCGGATCGGGGATGTGCGGATCAGCGGTGAGATCTCGTCGATCACCAGATGCCAGAGCACCTGCATCCGATGGAACCGGAGCTGGTACTGACCATCGAGGCTGAGCGTCACCAGCTCATCCAGCCAGGGCGCCAGTCGTTCCGCGGTCGGCTCGCCCAGGCGCAGCAACTGCGCCGGCTCGGTGTACACCGTATCGGCGAAGCCTTGCGCTTGGAGACGGTCGCCGAGCAGTGCGACATACTGCCAGAACAGTTGATCGAGCAGATAGTCGGTGTCCACCGAGATCGTCGTGACGGTCACCTGCCCTTCCGGCTGTGCCCCGCAGAGCACGTTCGCGCCGAGCATGAGCACATCGCCGGCCCTCGCAAAGCATTCGCCGAACTCGCTGAACACGAGCGCGGAACCGTCGCGAACCACGACGAACTGCACGCAATCGAATGCCCTCAGCCCGAGTGATGTCCGCACCGTGCGCGTTCTGGCGAGGAGCGGCTGGAACTTACCCGACGTCATGTTCCCGGCCACCCGAAGCAAAACCCTGCACGGATCAGCAGACCAGTCAGCCTTCTTCCCGAGCTCAGCCCTGCAACCTCAGATGCGCGTCGAACAGCCCAACCTCGAACTGGGTTGGCGCCGTGGTGAACACCGCCAGAGGAGAACCGTCGGGAAACCCGTGGGGAAGGATCACCTGCATTGCCTCAACCATCTCGCACGGGGCATACCTGACGTCGGGCGACAGGTCGACGCACACCAGCCGAGGCTCCTGTCGATCCACGCCTCGGCTGGCATGAGCGCGGGTGCGGAAGGCGGTGAGCGCTGCGTGCCCGTAGATCACCTCGTAGCGAGGACCGTAGTTTTCGAGGTGGATGTCGTGAGGCAGCAAGACGAGCGGGGTCAGAGCAGTTCCTCTGGCGAGGAAATCGATCAGGCCACAGTTCTGATCGATCCACGATTCGAGGAACGGCCCCGATACGAGGAGCGCACCCGACGCTTGACGAGTGTAGGCATGCGCAGTGGGAAACGACTTGCCAGGATTGAGCGGGAACCTAGACATCTCGGTGCTGCCTTCCCTCAGATCGGACACGGACACGCTGCAGATGTACGTCGCCGTGCAGTGGCACGGACGCAGCGCAACATGACCGGCAGGCGATGCATCTGCCGGGGAGACGGCTCTGCCTCCCAGCCGTACGGCACGGCTGGGAGGCAGAGCGTGCGATACCTCTTAGCTCTTCATACGACGGTTGACGACGCGGTTGCCGGCGATCAGCCCGCCACCGAGGAGCAACGCGATGGCACCGGCAATCCAGAAGAACGGCGTGGACTCCATGCCCGTGTTCGACAGACGCTTGTTCACCTCATCGTCCTTCTTTGGATCGTCGCCACCGTTGCCTGCAGGCTTTGTGACCGTCAGCTTCGCAGGCTGGCTCGTTACCGAGCCCTCACTGTTGGTCGCGGTCGCCCGATACAGGTAGCCGTCATTCGCGGCAGTGCCCACGACCGAGAGGGTCAGCCCACTGCCGGAGGGCGTCGCCGCGGGATCAGCCGTGATGGCCTCCCAAGTGGTGCCGCCGTCGCGCGAGACCTCCCACACCACGGTCGGGGTGGGGGTGCCGGTCGTCGTGACGGTGAAGGTCGCGGTGTCGCCCTGCTTCACCGTACGGTCGGCCGGATCGGTGATCGTCGGGGCGACCGGGACCGGGTTCACCGTCAGGGTCGCGCCTTGGCTGGTCGCATCGCCCTCGCTGTTCGTCGCGGTCGCACGGTACTGGTAGCCGTCGTTCGTCGCACTGCCGACGACGTCGAGGCTGCTGCCGTTCGGCGTCGCGTCCGGATCGGCGGTGATCGGCTCCCAGGTACTACCGCCATCGCGCGACACCTCCCAGACCACGGTCGGGGTTGGGGCGCCAGTCGCCGTCACGGTAAACGTCGCGGTGCCGCCGGTGGTCACGGTCTGATCGGCCGGGTTCGTGATCGTCGGAGCGGCCGGGGCGTAGTAGGTGAAGCCGTCCGTGTAGGTGACCGGCGTCTGGGCAACGCCGTTCAGCGTCCACGACACGACCACGTCGACCGGACCCGCGGAGTGTGCCGGGGTATCGACCGACCAGGTGCCATCGCCATTGTCGGTCAGGCTGGCGCCGGCGAGCCCGTCGAAGGTGACGCCGGTCACCACGATGATCGGGGCGAAGAGCGTGGGCGCCGTGTTGCTCGTGCCCGCGATCTGCCCCCACTCGTAGACGTTTCCGTCGACGCCGAGCGCCGCAGAGTGGAGAGCGCCGGCTGAGACCTCGGCGAAGGTCACTCCGGCAGGGGGCGAGAACGACACCGGCAGGTTGCTATTGGCGGTGGTGCCGTTGCCGAGCTGACCTGCGTTGTTCATGCCCCAGGCATAGAGGTTCCCCGCAGCGTCGTACGCCAGAGTGTGTGCCCCTCCGATGCTGATGCGAGTGTATGCGGTGCCTCCGGTCTGCACGGCAACGGGAACATTGCTGTCGGTGTTGGTGCCGTTGCCAAGCTGACCCAGAGTGTTCTGGCCCCAGGCATAGGTGTTGCCGTCGTCGCCGAGCGCCACGGCGTGGAAGTCGCCTGCCTCGATGCTGAGGTAGCCGACTCCTCCGCGCTGGATGGCAACGGGGACATTACTGTTGGTGTTGGTGCCGTTGCCAAGCTGCCCGGAGGTGTTGGCGCCCCAGGCGTAGGCGTTGCCGTCATTGCCCAGCGCCACAGAGTAGTATCCACGCGTGCTGATGTGATGGAGGGTCACTCCGCCCGTGCTCACCTGCACCGGAACATTGCTGTCGGTGTTAGTGCCGTTGCCAAGCTGACCCTGGGCATTAAAACCCCACGCATAGGCGTTGCCATCATCGCCCAGCGCCAGGGAATGCGTCGAGCCGGCGTCGATCTGTTCGAGGGTCACTCCGCCGGTGCTCACCTGCACCGGAACACTGCTGTCGGTGTTGGTGCCGTTGCCGAGCTGCCCGTTATTGTTGTAGCCCCAGGCATAGGTGTTTCCGTCGTCGCCGAGCGCCAGAGAATGCTGGTCTCCTGCCGAAACGCGGGTGAAGGTCACACCCGCCGGTGCTTGCACCCTGACGGGGGCGGTGCTGTCAGTGTTGGTGCCGTCGCCGAGCTGCCCGAAGAGGTTCCAGCCCCAGGCGTAGGTGTTCCCGTCGGAGCCGATCGCGAGCGTGTGCAAGCCTCCTGCGCTGATCTCGGTGAATGTCAGCACAGGCGCCGGGACCGCAACTGTCGTGCCGCCGGCAACAGGCCCGTTATCGGGCGCCGGGTTCGCGTGGGCGGCAGCGGCGCTGCCCACTATCAGTGCGGTGGTGACGGCGGCGGCTCCCAGCGCACGCCGCAGGTTTCGTTTCAACATGGTTCCCCTCACAGGTCTTGACCGTGCACGATCGGCACATAAGTTAAGACACATGAGGCCAGGGGATCTGTCGGCGCTGATTCCCCTCATGATCCCAGACCGCCTGCTTACCAGCGTCCGTTCGCAGTCCCAATGCTCTGATCCTCGCCGGCACGCGCCTGGAGTTGCAGCGAGAACTCTCCGCCCGGAACGGGGTTGTCCACCTCGAATACGAAGGCGTCCCCGAGACGGGTCTGCCCGGTGGGGAGGCAGAGCACCTGCCCGCCGGAGGCGGCGCAGTCGAGCCCGTTCGATGCCGACACGAACTCCGTGCCGGCGGAAAGCGTGAGGGCAAGATGATCCATCGACCATTCCTCGGCATCGCGCATCACGAAGTCAACCTCGATGCGCTCCAACGCCCCCTCGGCGCTCTTGTCGAGTGTGAGATCGAGGCTGGCGCCGTGCGGGTGGGCGCCGACGAACTCGCCCTCGTAGACGACCTCCTCGCCCTGCCAGGTGCCGAACATCGCGTGCGCGACCGGGGCCAGGGCCGCGAGGGCGACGAGCGCGATGCCGAGCGCGAGCGCGGTTCTTGTGCCGATCGCGGTCGCGACCCGACCCGTCGCTGCAGGAGCCGCGATTCCAGCCGGTGCGACGGTGTTTGTCGGCGCTGCACCGGCCTGAGCGAATGTCAGCGCACCGGCCGCGACTGCGTGCGGTGCGCTCGGCTGAGACGAGGGCGGCTGATGCAGAGCGGCCTGATCGGCTGGCTCTTGATCTGCGCCCTCCTGCCGGGTGCCTGTTTGATCCGGTCCGGACTGATCCGCGGGGTGTTCCGTGCCGTCGCGCTCTGCATGGGCGCCGGTGTCATGCGGCGTATCCTCAAAGAGGTGCTCGTTCCCGTCTGCGACAGCGGGTACTGCGCTGTGCGTGAGGTGCACGATGGTGAGGAGCGGCAGGATGCCGAATGCAGAGGAGACCGCACCGAACCGTGCCCAGTTGCGGCGGCACCGCTCGCAGCCGCGCACATGTGCGACGCCCCGCTCATGCTCGCCGTGTGCCGACATCTCGTCATGCACCTTGAGCGGGAGATTCTCCGCGTTCTTCGCGCAGTCGGGGCCGCCATCGCTCAGATAGTCGATGAGCATCAAACGGAAGAGCGACTGCTTCGCCCGCTTGAGCATGCTCGAGATAGCGGGAGCGGGTCTGCCGAACTGCTCGGTCAGCTCAGCAGGCTTCTGGCCTTCGATCGTGATCGCTACCAGAACCGCCCGGTAGCCGGGCGAGAGTCCGTTGAAGGCGCGCTGCATCGCGTCGATCTCGCGAGAGAGATCGACCGACCGAACATCGTCGGTGACGGTGAACGCGAACTCAATCTCCGAGTCTTCGAGGGGACGCTCGCGGGAGCGCGGTGAACGCAGCTTGTTGGCATAGGCGTGCTGCATCATCGTCGCCACGTACGAGCGGATGTTCGAGGTGGGGCCTTTGCCATTTCGCCAGAGCTCCAGCAGCTTCGTGAGCGCCTCCTGCACCAGCTCCGCCGGTTCCTCGCGAGGGCCGGCTGCGGAGAAGCTGCGGGTGTCCTTCTGAATGATCTGCCGGGCCGCGGCAGTCCAGTACGGCAGATAGAGGGTGAGCAGCTCAGCTGCCGCGTTCGTGTTCCCTGCCCGTGCGGCCTCGACGAGCTCGCGCCCCTCAAGCATTTCCACGGATCGCCATCGCTCCGTCATGTGTCCGATCCTAGCGCGGTCTTCGACGGTGCTCGTGCTGGGCGGCGGGCTCCATGAGTGGGGAGGTTTGGCCGCCCAGCACCCGAGGCGTACTATCGCTCTCGGTTCAGCAGGATGTGCCGATGGGAAGCCGGCACTAGCGGGGAGATACCTGCTATTAGCTATGACACCTCCGTTAGAGTGATCTGTCGGAACCCTCAGGTTTTCGTCTGAACGCGAGAAAGGTGCGGGCCAGCCTGCCGGGGGAATGGGGTAAAGCTGACCCGCACCGAGGCATTCCCCAACGCCTCTTTGGCGGGTTCAGGGAAGCCGAAGGGGGGTTCGGCTGTTGGGATGACCCGCCAGTATCTAAGACACATCGGTAGCCAGGATCTGTCGCCGTGCGCAATGCCGAATGAGCCAGGGCGGATCACTCGGGTTCACGCTAGGTGGCCGGCCTGCTCAATCCTGGACACTGCATGGCCAAGAGGACGTCTATGGCGTGTGCGGCCTGTGCTGGGACAACGCCGTTGCCGAGAGCTGTGAGCTGCTGCATCGGGGTGAGCGTGCGCGCCGGATGGGTAACCCATCCTTCGGTCAGACCCATGAGCCATTCCACGAACAGTGGCGCGGGGCGCGCCCCTGTCCTGTCATTCAGGAGAGCGGGGGCCGGAGCATCTCGTCCAGTGATGTGCTCCCATCGGGCTATGGCGTCGGCGTATCTTCCCCAGCGGTGAAGATGCCGTCGATCAGGCTCCACAGCGTCTCTGATTCGGCCCTCCATTTCGGTGAGCCATCGGGTCCGTTCAGGGCGAGGTCGATCACCTGGTGCGAGAGCGCGATCGTTCCCCGTCGTGCCCGCACTTGATCCAGGTTCTCCCCGCCCCGTGCCGCGTCGGAGGCGAGCGGCGTTCGGAACAGTGGTGCGGGCGAGGATGAAGACGCGGAACCGGGGATGCGGAGCGCCGATGAGGGAAGCGGGTAAGCCGAGCCATCGTACGTCATACCCGAGGTCGGCCAGGTCTCCGAGTACGGCGCCGAGCGCCCGGAGAGGTCGAGCTGGCTGGTTTCCCAGACCCCAGAGGTCGGGTTCCAGGTGGCGAAGGGTTGCGGGGTCAGGGGTTGCACGTTCGTCTCCTTGCGGGGTTGCACCGTCGGTGGTTGCGCGGATCGCTGAGGCTGAGAGCAGGCCGCGCACGTTCTCGATCACGACCCATTCGGGGCGGAGCTGGTCGATGGCGTCGGCCATGTTCGCCCAGAGCCCGGAGCGAGTGCCAGGCGCGAGGCCGGCCATCTTCCCCACGGTCGAGACATCCTGGCAGGGGAACCCGCCGCAGAGGATGTCCACCGGCTCGACCGTGCGCCAGTCGATCATGGTGATGTCGCCGAGGTTGGGCGCGTCCGGCCAGTGATGGGAGAACACGCGGCTCACGGGCCTATTGATCTCGGAGAACCAGACTGTGCGTACCCCAAAGACGTGCTCGACGGCGAGGTCGAGGCCGCCGTAGCCGGAGAACAGCGACCCGACCTTGAGCGGTTCGGGGTCAAGCGTTTCGAGCGGTGCGGGCATCGGGGTTCCTGCCGGTCGGCGATCCCGGCGGCACCTCCACCGAGGTTCCAGTGCGCCGAGCTGATCACCTCACAGGTGCACGCCGCCACTCCCGTGCCCTCTCACCCCGGCATCTCGCCCGCAGACCCGCGCCCCGTTCCCGCTCCCGGCCTCCTCGCCTCCGCAGCCCTCACCGCCACCGCATCCTCAGCCAGCTCTCCGCCTCCCTCCCGAGCCTCCACGCGTCTTGCAGATGCGGTTTGAGAGCCCATGAGTAGACACACAGCCTCCCGCGCGCACCTACTGCCTGAACGTGAACGAGTGTTTAGGAATGATGACATCGATGAGCGCGAGAGTGACATACCTGCCGGCCCAATTTGAGGCTTCGCGTCGGGACCGGATTCTGGCACTCTGGAGCGCAAGGCGAGGTTCGAGAACGCCCTGCTCCGGTTCATTGCGGCAGACTGCCCGCGTGAACGCTTCACCCGAACGCTCGACCGGAGGCTCTCGACCCATGGTTATTTCGGGTTTATCGCGCATTACGACCTCGATGGGTTCTACGACGCGCAACTATCCACTCCGGAACGACGAGCGAGCTTCCTGAACGAGCTGCGCCGCGACTGCGAGAAAGGCGCACCTCGACCGCCCCGATCTGTGGAGTGACGTGAAGCGGGTACTCGCCGAGCGACTGCGACCTCATGAGTTGCGGGCACCGGCCAGACGGATGCCGGCACCCACGCGGCGGCGATCCCCGGCGGGCAAGCGCGACGGGCTGACGCTCTTCTGACCCACCGACAGGGTTGCGCGACGTTACGCAGTGCAACCCCTGACGCAACCCCCTGGTTGCACCTGGTCGTGATAAGAGCGGAGGCGGTCAAAGCGCCGATATCACGTGCCGCGACCGCGCTGCAGCGCTCATCGAAGCTCGTAGGCGTCGTCGTGATGCATCTAGCATGGCACGGTTTGATGTGCCTGACTCGCGGAAATCGGACATGGCTTTCAGCCGGTGAACGATGGTATCGCCATCCATACGGCAACGCCGATGAGTAAAGCTGCAAACAGGTAGTCGAGAACTTGCCAGGTGCGCTCTCCCCGGAATAGCGCGAAGAGCACTTGCCCGGCGACGGCCCAGGCAATGAACGCGACCAGGTTGTTCAGAGTGAAGATGGTCGTGATCGCGAGCACGGTGAACACGTCGTCGTTCTGCGGGGGTCGCAAGAACTGGGTGAACATAACCGCGATGATGTAATACGCCTTGGGGTTGAGCACCAGCACGATCACTCCGGCCCAGAACCCGATCTTCGGTTCAGTCACCGGCTCATCCGATGGGGCAGCTTTCTGCCTGGCCGAGCGGATGAACGACCAGCCGAGCCACAGCACATAGAGGCTCCCGACCGCTGCCAGCGACTTCGCGACCACCGGGTGAGTCAGAATTGTGACACCCATACCAACGCCGATCAGGGCAGTGACGACGAGCGTAGCAAGGTGATACCCGGCCAACGCGGGCACTGTGGCTCGCACTCCCTTGAATGCACCAATGGCAGCGAAGAACGCGTTACCGGGCCCCGGGCTGTAGGCGAGTGGAAACAGGAACACCAAGAGGGCGAAGAACATCTCGGCGGTCATGCTGTCGCACCGAATATCAGGAAACTCATATCCCAGATCATCCTGAAGTACCAGGGCCACACGCTGGCGGAATCCGGCCCTCACATCCAGAGGGGCGTCCCCTCAGAGATCTTCGCTAAGCCGACAACGACCCCCCTTACGATCCAGCCTCCACCCAAAGGCGTGGGGACGCCCCACAGCCTCTCGCCGATGCCGAGGAGCGTCGCTCACGGCTCGCCATGCAGCTCGCCGCAGCCGACGAGTTCATCGGTCTGCTCGGCGAACGCATCAGCCGCTGACCCAAGCTCAGCCTCGAGCATCTGCGACCCAACGGACAACGCCAGACGGTCATGCCGGGTTCCGGCGCTGCCCCGGAGCCGACTTGAACCATTCGTCGCGGCGTTCGTGTTGGTAGACGTCGGGAACGCCGTCTGCATCGGCGTCGATCTCATCCCGCTCTCGAATGCGACGGTACTGTCGGTTCCGCAGGCCGAGCACGAGCGTCGCGAGCAGCGCGGCAAGCACCGAAGCGGCGAGGATCGCGACCTTCGCGTAGTCGTGGGCGGGTGAGCCGGCCTCGAAGCTGAGCTCGGCCACGAGCAGGGACACGGTGAAGCCGATCCCCGCGAGCAGCCCGACCCCGGCGAGGTCGATCCAGCGCAGTTCGGGATCAAGGCGGCTGCGCATGAGCCGGGTCGTGAACCACGTCGTAAGCACGATGCCGATCGGCTTGCCAAGCACGAGCGCGGCGACGATCGCGAGGGTCACCGGACTGGACGCTGCCGCGTGCACGCCGTCCCAGCCGCCGAGCGAGACTCCGGCGGCGAAGAACGCGAACACCGGCACCGCGAACCCGGCCGAGAGCGGACGGAAGCGGTACTCGAACTGCTCAGCGAGCCCCGTCGGCATATCGGGAAGATGGCGATGGCGTTTGCGATGGAGCACCGGGATGGTGAAGCCGAGCAGCACCCCCGCGATGGTGGCGTGAATGCCGGACGCATGCATCAGCGCCCACGCGACGACACCGATCGGGAGCAGGATCAGCCACGCCGCGAGCGGGTGGAGCCCGAAGAACCGGCGGTACAGCTGTGCGATGACCCCGTAGACGACGATCGTTCCGAGGGAGAGCAGCAGGGGCACGATCTCGATGTGGTCGGTGTAGAAGATGGCGATGATGCTTATCGCGATGAGATCGTCGACGACGGCGAGGGTGAGCAGGAAGATGCGCAGCGCAGCGGGTAGGTGGGAGCCGATGATCGCGAGCACGGCGACGGCGAAGGCGATGTCGGTCGCGGTCGGGATCGCCCACCCGTGGGCGAGCTCCGAGTGGCCTCGCACGATGACGGCGTAGAGGAGCGCAGGGACGAGCACCCCGCCGGCAGCGGCGGCGATCGGAACGATCGCAGTACTGAACCTGCGCAGGTCACCGGCGACGAACTCGCGTTTGAGTTCGAGGCCGACGAGGAAGAAGAAAATCGCGAGCAGCCCGTCCGCCGCCCAGGCGCCGAGGCTGAGCCGGAGGTGCCAGGGCTCGTAACCGATCTCGAAGTCGCGGAGCGCGAAATAGGAGTCGGCGAGCGGGGTGTTGGCCCAGACGATCGCGATCGCCGCGGCGATGACGAGGAGGATGCCGCCGACGGTCTCCTTACGGAGAATCTCGCCGATGCGTCGCGCTTCGGCGAATGAGCCGTAGCGCGGGAACAGCTCGGATGTACGGTTGGTGGGGTCGGTCATGGGAGCTTTCTGAACAGGGAGTGAGACCGGGTCGGCCGGTGAAGGTGTGACGAAGTGTCGGGGATGGGTCAGAGCGAATCGCTGGCCCACGCTTCGTGGAGCGTCGATTCGGCGACGTCGTTCCAGGTGAGGGTGAGATCACCCCATTTGGACGGTTCGGTGAGCGCCTCCCCGAGTCTGGCCCGGAGCAGGGCGGGGTCGTCGCAGTCGGTGACATCGAGCACGAGGGTGTTCACATAGCGGGCACGGTCCCGCTCGAGGTCATTGTGGAGTTGAGTGGCGAGCCCGGCGGGAACGCGGACGAGTGCCTGCTGCGGGAACCTTCTCGGTCGCAGGCAGGCGACACAGACGCGCCGGATTCCCGGCACTGTGTCGAACTCGGCCTTCAGACCGGCGATCGCGTCGTGCCAGGCGGCGCGGGCCTGCTTCCGGGTGGCGCACTCGGTGAGGTCGACGCCCCAGAGCATGCTGTGCGGGCGATCTTCTGGCGGCGCCTCCGGGATGTTCGCGAGCGCCGGGAGCGCATCTCCGCGTATCAGAAACGGTGCGATCATGGCGAGTGGTCCTTCGGGTTCTGGTTCGTTCGTCTTCCGCCGACCAGACTTCCCGGCACACCATGCGTCATCGGGGCGAGCCCCGCAACGAGTCCCCATCCTATGCCGATAGAGGGTGTTCTCGCAGCCGTCGCCCGGCGATCCGTATGATCGCCGGCACCTGCCCTGGGCCTGGGGTCTCGGATGGGGTAGCATCGGTGCGGTGCATCGGGAAGTCTGGTCGATACGCCGCCTCGAGTCCGAGGCGCGTCGAAGCGTCCGAAGGCGACCCAGATGAACACCGGCTCCCAGAGCAGCGCCCTGCAGCGGGCCCGCGACCTCGCTCTGCAGTTGCGCGGACGCGCCCGCTATGCGGCCGGGCATGCGCCGGCGAGGGTCGCGCTCCTGGTCTTCGCCGCCGCCACGCTCCTGTTCACGGGTCTGCTCATGCTCCCGGTCGCCTCAGCGAACGGTACACGCACGGCGCTCCCCGACGCGCTATTCACCGCGGTATCGGCGGTGACCGTGACCGGGCTCACCACCGTGGACACCGCAGAGCACTGGTCGATGTTCGGGCAGGTCGTGATCCTCCTGGCAATTCAGACCGGCGCGCTCGGCGTGGTGACCATCGCGCTGCTTCTGGCGATGATGGTCACCCGCAAACTCGGCGTGTCGAGCCGCGTGTTCGCGAAAGAGAGCATCGGCGCCGACGGCATCGGTAGCGTCGGGCGACTCCTGCGCGTCGTCGTCACGACCACGTTCCTCATCGAGGGTGTTCTCGCCGTCTTTCTCGTGCCGGCGTTCATCGCCTCTGGCGAGTCGTTCGGCCTGGGGCTGTGGCATGGCGTCTTCTACGCGATCTCGGCGTTCGGGAACGCCGGATTCACCCCGCACGCCGGCGGGCTCGCGGTCTTCGCCGACAACCCGTTCATTCTTACGCCCATCGCGATCGGGGTGTTCGTCGGCAGTTTCGGGTTCCCGGTGTTCCTCAACTTGATCCGGGCGAAATGGACGCGGCACAGGTGGACGCTGCACACGAAACTCACCCTGATCACCACGACCGTGCTTTTCGGGCTCGGAGCGCTCGTCTGGGCGGGATTCGAGTGGAACAACCCCGACACTGTCGGGAACGAGCCGTGGGGGCAGAAGATCGGGCACGCGCTCTTCGCGTCCACGATGCTGCGCTCGGGCGGATTCTCCCTCGTCGACATGGAATCCTCCACGGCGACCACGATGCTGCTCAGCGATGCCCTCATGTTCGTCGGCGGCGGCTCGGCATCGACGGCGGGTGGCATCAAGGTCACGACCCTCGCGGTTCTGTTCCTCGCGATCGTGGCCGAGGCGAAAGGCACCCGACACACCAACACGCTCGGCAGGAGGCTCCCAGACGGTACGCTCCGGCTCGCGATCAGCGTCGTGTTCCTCGGCGCGACCCTCGTGTTCGTTGCTGCGGCGCTGCTGACGGTCGTCAGCGACGCGAAGCTCGACCGGATCCTCTTCGAGGTGATCTCTGCCTTCGCCACCTGCGGTCTATCGGTCGGGATCTCCGCCGAGGTCGGCCCGTTCGGCAAGTACGTCCTCTCCGCACTCATGCTCATGGGACGCGTCGGCCCCATCGTGCTCGCGTCCGCGCTCGCGGTCAGGCAGCGCCGCGAACTCTACACGTTGCCCGTCGAGCGCCCCATCATCGGATAACCCCACTGAGAGCAGGCTGTTGTCATGTCCAGACGTTCCACCCATACCGGACCGCTGCACCGGATCGCCGAAGCGGATTCCGTCGCCGTCATCGGACTCGGACGTTTCGGGTCCTCTCTCGCGCTCGAGCTCATGGATACCGGCACCGAAGTGCTCGGGATCGACCTGGATGACACGATCGTGCAACGCCTGAGCGGGCAGCTCACCCAGGCCGTCCGCGCAGACTCCACCAAGCTCGAGGTGCTCGAGGAACTCGGCATCGACGCGTTCGACCGGGTCGTCGTCGCGGTCGGTTCGGATATCAAGGTCTCGATCCTCACCGCCTCGCTCCTGCTGCGGCTCAAGGTGCCGGTCGTGTGGGCGAAAGCCGACGACGAACAGCACGCGATCATCCTCGATCAGCTCGGCGTGCATCGCGTCCTCTCCCCGGAGCGAGACATGGGCCGCCGGGTCGCTCATCTCGTACGGGGAGCGGCCGCGGACTACGTCGAGATCGACCCCGGCTACGCCATGGTCAAGACACAGGCCCCCGCGGCGCTCCAGGGCATCACCCTCAGCGAGGCCGGCATCCGCACCGAGCATCAGGTCACCGTCGCCGCGTTCCGGCCGGCAGACGGGTCGTGGCAGAACGCCGAAGCCGCCACCGTGCTGCACGCAGGCGACACCCTGCTCGTCGTCGGCCCGACCGCCCGGGTGGAGGCCTTCGCCCAGCTGCGCTAACCGCCCTGCAGCGTTTCACCGCCACCCCCAGGGAGACCCGAACGAAGCCCACTCACGCGGCCGCCGACCCTTCCCAGTGCCGCCTCGTTGATTCAGGCCTGCTCAGAGCTGGCGCATGGTGAAGGGCCGCCGTTTGACCGCCACGACTGCAGGCGGCAAGATCTGCTCTTTGGGTCAGAACCTGCTCTCGGTCTTCTCGCGTTGTGTCAGGCTGAGCCGAACCTTCATCTTCCAGGAACTCACGGATCTTGATATTCGAGGGGTGAGACGCATGCGAGGATGGAGATCATGCAACCTCCAGGTGGATGGGGCGAGTACTTGCTCGCCGAGTTCGGCATCGAGTGGTATCGCATCCCGATCGTGATCGCGTCCGCTGTGATCATCTATCTCGTCTTCCTGGCGCTGGTGCGGATCTTCGGCGCCCGTGTGCTCACCGTCACCAGCGGGTTCGACGCGCTCGTGTTCATCATGCTCGGCGCCGTGGCGGGCCGCGTGATCCTCGGCCACCCGCCGACTGTCGCCGCCGGCGTCATCGGCCTCGTCACGCTCATGACGATGGAGGCGATCTTCGGTGCGATCGAGCGCACCTGGGCCTCCAGGCGTCTCATCAGTTCCCGCCCGGTGCTCGTATTCGCCCATGGGCACCCCATCGAGAAGGCGTGCAGACGCACCCACACGTCTCCGTCCGATCTGCACGCGGCGATGCGGCGCGCAGGGATCGCGCACCCCGCAGAGGCGCAGTGCATCATCCTCGAACCGCACGGCGACTACTCCGTGATCCGCGCCGGCGCCCCGCTCGATCCCGAGATGCTGGCGAGCGTGGTCGGTGCCCGGGAGCATCTGTTCGACGAGCAGCGCTGACCCGCGCCGACCACTGGCGCTAACGGAAAGCCGGTGGGCATCGGCGTCTGATCGATCAGCCGCGGCCGAGACGAGGGGAGCCGTCCCCGCGATGCTCACGGTTCCCGCTCGGCTGCTCTCGAGCGTCTCCGGAATCCCTCGACTGCGAGTGCTGCCAGGGCGACGCCCAGTAGACCGTAGACTGCGAGATCGGCGCCGTGCGGACGTTCCCCGAGCATGAGGGCGACGGCGACCAGCAGCACCGGCTCGAGGTAGCCCAGCAGCCCGAACAGCGGCAGCGAGAGCAACTGCGACGCCGCCAGGAACGCCGCCATCGCCGCCGCGCCCGCCAGCCCCACCACGACGAGCGCGAGCCGCCCCACAGCATCCTGCGGGAGTGGGCCACCCTGCCAGGCGAGTAGAAGCGCGACAGGTGCGATCACCGCGATCTCGACGCCGAAGGCCATCGGGTTGTCGAGGCCGAAGCGCCTCCGCGCGATGAAATAGGCCGGGTATCCGAGGCAGACCACCGCGGTCACCCAGGAGAACTGCGGGGTCAGGACGAGCTTGATCGTCACCGCGAGCACGGCGATGCACACCGCCGCCCATTGCATCGGCGTCACCTCGGCGCGGAGTACGAGCCGGCTGCCGAGCACGATCGCGAGCGGGAGCAGCAGGAACCCGAGCGAGGCGTCCAGCGCGTGCCCGTGCAACGGCGCCCACGAGAACAGCCACAGCTGCACGCCGACCAGCGCGCAGAGCACGGGGAGCAGCAACAGGGTGCGGGGAGAGCGCGTCACCTGCGCCCAGTAGGCGCGCAGCAGGCGTCGCGCGCCAGGGTGCGCGAGCGCCAGCGCGTAGCAGACGTGGGTGAGGAGGATCCGTGCGCCGAAGACCACCTCCGCCGAGGCGTCGAGAGTGCCAGAGAGGTAGAAGATCACCGCGAACAGGACCGCCGCAAGTCCCGCGGCTCCCACGCCGCGCACGGTCGTGGCCGAACCGGCGGGTGCATCGTTCATCCCTCTATGAAACCATCCGCGATCAGCACGAGACGCGGCGCGTACTGCTCACATTTCGGTCACAACCTGCTCGATCGCATCGGTTCGCGTTCTACGGTGGAACATATGCGCGTATCCAGACCCCTCGAACGAACGCGCGGCGCGCTCGCCGTGTCGGCCGTCCTGATGATCGCCGCAGCGGCACTGGTCGCCTGCGCTCCCTCGCAACAGCCGGTGGCCGGGGCGCAGAGCGAGCAGTCCGTGGACGCCGACGAGCCGGCCCCGCCCGCGGGTCTCGAGAGCATTGACTTCGGCGATCTCGACTGGACGCTCCGTCCGGGCGGCAGTGTTCCCGAGACGGTACAGGTCGAACTGGTCGACGGGAAAGCCTCGGACGGGATGGTGAGTTATGAGCTCGGCGAGGTCGTGCTGGCGGAACTCACCGATGACGACCGGATGGATGCGGCGGTGCAGATCACCCGGCTCGACGGGAACGCGATCGACGAGCAATGGTATCTCTGGGTCGCGACCGATCAGGGGCCCGTGCAGGTGACGTTGCCGGTGGCACGGATGGCGCGCTGCGGCACCGTCACCCACTCCGTCACCGCAGTCGAGGGTGGTGTGGAGATCCACGAAACGCGCCGCAGCGTCGCCGATCAGTCGATCCCGTGCTCCGATCTCGGCAGTGATGAACGCACCCGCACCGTTGCTGCGGTCGAGGCGCGCAACGCCGGCGAGTGGTGGCCGGTGCAGACGGCGCCGATCGGTGGATTCGGCGGGCTGTGCCCGATGACCACGCACCTGGACACCTACGAGAACGAGGGAGCCCTGTATCCGGTGCCCGACGCCACAGCGACCGAGCCCATCGCATTCGACGGGCGGTCCACGGTGTTCGAGATCGAGGGCTGGCCCGTCTACGGCGAACCGTTCCCCGGATGGGTGCTGACCGGCGTGCAGCACGGCGACGATCGAGGCTGCGCCTGGGCGGAAGTGCCCGGCTCATGATCCACACGCTCCGCGATTCTCCATGTGCGACCGGGGCCGCCGCGCGCGGATCCTCTCCGGTCTCCTGACCAGCACTGCTCCCCAACTGTTCCTACGAGAAAGGCCCGATTTCTTGGCGCTTCTGCACCAGACCACGCTCCACCCGACCAAGCTGGAACTGCTCGCCCGGTGGCTCCCCACTCAGCCGTGGTTCCACGGTGATGCCGCTGCGCTGCGGCAGGTGGGTGCGTTTCGGTTCGACGACCCCAATGGCGAGGTCGGCATCGAGACGATTCTCGTGACCGCCGGCGACGACGCCGTCTACCAGGTGCCGCTCACCTACCGCGGCGCACCGCCTCCAGTGCCTGCGGCGCACCTTATCGGCACCCTGCAGCACGGTGTCCTGGGCGAGCGGTGGGTCTCGGATGCTGCCCTCGATTCGGCCTACATCCGCGCACTGGTCGAGACCGTCCTGTACGGGCGAGGCGAGGCGGCGCTCCTGCTCGACACCGGCGAAGAGGTCAGCCTGCTCGAGAACGACACCCGGGCCCGCGGCTCCGGCATCGATCTGGACAGCCTCGACTCCTACGCGGGTCACGGGCGCGTCGCGGGAGTCACCAGCCGCGTTGAAACCGGTATCGGCATCATCGAGATCGTGCGCCGCCCCACCCTCGACACCGCCGCCCCCGAGCGTGCGGGCATTCTCGTTGGCACCTGGCCCGGACAGGACGACCCCGTGCTGCTGGCCGCCGTGCAACTGAATGCATCGGCGCTCCAGCAGCCTCTCGGCTAGGCCCGCGAGAAGGGCTGCCTGACCAGCACGAAAGGTCACGTTTTCATAACGACACTTCTCTCTGTTGGGTGACATTGGTTGCCGCTCGCCGGGCTGGATCGAGGGCTCGGAGTTGGCGCTCTGAGTCGGAGTATGACTGACGTGGATATGACTTTCCAATCCACGAGAGCGCGCGGGATGCCCCCTATCCAAACATCGTCAGGCATCGATGCCCACAGCACAGTTCTCCTTTACGAACGGCGCCAATACCCGGCAAGGGGCTACGATATTGAACCCCTACCTGAGTGGTATGACGGTCTCGATGCGCGTGATGAGTGCTGGCGACGGCTACAAGTATCTGCTGCGTTCGGTGGTCGCGGGCGATGGTGACCGGAGCCTTTCGACGCCGTTGACTCGTTACTATGCCGAGGCTGGGAACCCTCCCGGCCGGTGGCTCGGCTCCGGCCTCACCCAGCTCGGTGAAGTCCGCATCGCTCCCGGCGAGGAGGTATCGGAGCAGCAGCTTCAGCTTCTCATCGGGATGGGCTGCGATCCGGTGACCGGTGACCCGCTCGGCCGCGCCTATCCGGTGTACAAGACCCCGGCCGAGCGCGTCGCCGAGCGTGTCGAAGCCCTCGACCCGGACCTCGGCCCGGCCTCGCGTGCGGAAGCGATCGCCGAGATCGAAGCCGAAGAACACGCACGCGGCACCCGGAAGGCCGTCGCCGGATACGACTACACCTTCTCCCTGCCGAAGTCGGCATCGGTGCTGTGGGCGGTCGCCGATGCCGGCACTCAGGCGCTTATCGCCGAGGCGCATCACGCGGCGGTCGCCGAGGTGATCGATTTCATGGAACGAGAAGTCGCCGCGACCCGCGTTGGCATGACCGGCGCCGACGGCGGCGCGGTTGCGCAGGTCGATACCTTCGGACTCTCCGCGACCGCCTACGACCACTACGACTCCCGCAGCTCCGACCCGCACCTGCACACGCACGTCGTCGTGTCGAACAAAGTGAAGACCACGCTGGACGGAAGGTGGCGGTCGCTCGATGGGTGGCCGATGCACGCCGCGACCGTCGCGCTCTCCGAACTGCACGAGGCGATCATCGCCGACCACCTCACCCGGCTGCTCGGCGTGGAGTGGGAGGCGCGGGATCGCGGTCGTGATCGCAATCCCGCCTGGGCGATCAGGACGGTGCCGGAAGAGCTCATGCTCGAGTTCTCGACCCGCGCCCGCCAGATCGACGCCGAGAAAGACCGCCTCATCGCGGAATACGTCGAGAAGCATGGGCGGCAGCCGACGGCGGCGGCGATCATCAAGCTCCGTGCTCAAGCCACGTTGTCCACCCGGCCCGAGAAGCAGGTGCGATCGCTCGCCGACCTCACGAACGAATGGCGCAAGCGCGCTGCGGCACGGCTGGGGCGGGAGGCGTCGGAATGGGTGCGAGGGGCGATCCCGACTACACCACTGCGGGTGCTGCGTGCAGATGACCTTCCCTTGGATGAGATTGAGAAAATCGGCTGCGAGGTCATGGAGGCCGTGGGTGAGAGGCGGTCGACCTGGCACCGTTGGAACCTGACCGCCGAGGCTGCACGGCAGACGATGGAGTACCGCTTCGCGACGACACGGGATCGGGAGGCCGTCACCGGAATGGTCGTCGATGCCGCCGAGCGCGCCTCGCTGCGCCTGACGCCGCCGGAGCTCGCGTCGACGCCGGCCCGGTTCCAGCGGCCTGATGGGTCGAGCGCGTTCCGCCCCCGCTACGGCACCTTGTACTCGTCCGAGGTACTGCTCGATGCGGAGAAGCGGCTCCTCGAACGCTCCCGCACCCTGACCGGCCCGGAGCTCCCGCTTGCCCTGATCGAACGAGTCATCAGGCGGCCGGATCGGGAGGGGCGGATGCTCGGCCCCGACCAGGCAGACGCACTCACCCGCATAGCGGTCTCCGGCCGTCAGCTCGATCTCCTCGTCGGCCCGGCCGGCACCGGGAAGACGACCGCGATGCTCGCGCTCCGCACCGCATGGGAACAGCAGCACGGTGCCGGGTCTGTCGTCGGACTCGCCCCGTCGGCGGTCGCGGCGGAAGTGCTCGCCGGGGATCTCGGGATCAAGACCGAGAACACGGCACGCTGGTGGACGCTGCACATCATGACCGGCAGAACCTTCCAGGCGGGTCAGCTCGTGATCGTGGACGAGGCGAGCCTCGCCGGTACCCTCGCACTCGACCGCATCACCGGGGTTGCGGCGAAAGCGGGCGCGAAGGTTCTGCTCGTCGGCGACTATGGGCAGCTCCAATCCCCGGCGGCGGCCGGTGCGTTCGGGCTCCTCGCCGGCGACCGCACAGATACCCCGGAGCTGTCCACGATCCATCGCTTCACGAACGAGTGGGAGAAGCGAGCATCGTTGTGGCTCCGCCTTGGGGAACCCGACGTTATCGGAGTCTACGAGGACGCCGACCGGATCATCGGCGGCACCACCGACGACATGACCGCCCGCGCCTACGAGGCATGGCGGGCAGACCGCGAAGCCGGAATCGCGTCGATCCTCGTCTCAGACTCCGGCGACGCCGTTGCGGCGCTGAACCTGCGCGCCCGCACCGAGCTCATCCTCGCCGATGTCGTGAACCCGCTCCGAGGCGAAGTCACCCTCGACGGCGGCGTACAGGCCGCAGTCGGTGACACGGTGATCACGCGAAAGAACGAGCGGAAACTGCGCACCCGCTTCTCGTGGGTGCAGAACGGAAACAGGTGGACGATCACGAAGATACGCCGCGACAGATCAGTGACCGTGCGCCCCGCCAGCACAGGCCGGGGCGAGTCGATCGTGCTCCCCGCCGACTACGTCGCCCAGCACCTCGACCTCGGCTACGCCGTCACCGCATACCGGGCGCAAGGCGTGACGGTGGATACCTCGCATGTGCTGGTCGACCCGTCGATGACTCGCGAGAACCTGTACGTCGCATTGACCCGCGGCAAGGACGCCAACCTTGCCTACGTCGCCACCGATAACCCGGATGATGCGCATGCGCATCCGCACGAGGTCGAGGACATGGAAGAGGCGGCCCGGCGGGTGCTCTACGGGGTGCTGCATCACTCCGGGGCTGAGCTCTCCGTGCACGAGACGATTCAGGCGGAGCAGGAACGGTGGGGGTCCATCCTGCAACTCGCCGCCGAGTACGAGACGATCGCCACCGAAGCCCAGCACGACCGCTGGGCCACCCTCATCCGCGAATCCGGCCTCACCGATATGCAAGCAGAATCCGCGCTCGCTTCGGAAGCGTTCGGGGCACTCGCCGCTGAGCTGCGCCGGGCCGAGGCGAACCATCATGACGTCGATCAGCTCATGCCTCGCCTGGTCGCCGCGCGTGGCTTCGAGGATGCCGACGACATCGCCTCCGTGCTGCACTGGCGCGTCGCAAACGCCACCGCCCAGCCCGCGAGCGCGGGGCGCACCCGTCGGGCACCGCGGCTCATCGCCGGGCTCATTCCCGTCGCGGTCGGGATCACCGACCCCGACATGAAGCAGGCGCTCGCGGAGCGGCACGAGCTCATCGAGCAACGAGCCGCCACCCTCGCCGAGCAAGCGATCGCCGATGGCGCTGCGTGGGCGCAGGCGCTCGGGGCTCGCTCCGACGACCAGAGGAAGCAGGAAGCCTGGAATCGGC
Organism: Leucobacter sp.; assembly: GCA_047973175.1. Lineage (GTDB taxonomy): Bacteria > Actinomycetota > Actinomycetes > Actinomycetales > Microbacteriaceae > Leucobacter. The sequence goes on along the minus strand of JBKEBN010000039.1, from coordinate 57,042 downwards.
ATGCCCGCACGATCGCCGCCTACCGCGACCGCTACAGGGTCACCAGCAGTGACGCTCTCGGGCCGGAGCCGGATGGGGTCGCGCAGAAGATCGACCACGCCCGCGCTGCGCAAGCACTCCAGCGCGCCTGTGCACTCACTGCCGAGCATGCTCGGCCGCAGGCGGGTGGGCGAACGTCCGCGAGGGAAAGAGGACGCACTCTCTGACGCGAGGGTTCCCGTTCGCGCCGCTCCGACGTACAGTAGAAGGAGAGCGGTCACCCCTGTGATCAACATTTCCGCCTTCCGGGCAGGCCTTCGGGCAACTTCTCTTAGCGCCGCTTCTGAATAGCTCTGCGCTAACGAGAGGAACCCATCATGTTCAGCGGCATCATCGCGGGAGTGATCAACACTTTCGGCTTCCTGGCCCGGTACCTGCCCAGCCTCCGGCTCATCATGCGGATCATCCACCGCCGCGACAGCCACAAGTGGGGCGTGCCCGCCATGCTCCTCGCGGCTCCCTACTTCCTCGTCGCGAACATCTTCAAGGAACTCATCGAGGGCGGCGGCGAACCGTGGCTCAGCATCCCGATGCTCTGGTGCCTCGTCATTGGCCTTGTCTTCCTGGCGCTGGGACCGGCGAGCCTGATCATCCTCGCGAAAGCGCGGGTACGGGAAGCCGTAGCCCGGAGGAGGGCACGGCGTCGCGCGAAGGCTGAAATGGAAAATGATGAGGACGCCGATATGGTGCCCTCACCCTCGCACAACGGGGCGGCGTTCTGACTCCGGGTTCCGACACGAAGAGGACGTTCCGCTGACTGGGTGGAAAACACCGAGCGGAGACCCGCGACGCCGACCGCAGTTCCGTTGCGTCTCTGATGAGCAGGTTCAGATCTCGGGTCCGCCGGGGTAGAGCTCGCTGAGGATGCTCACGACCATGTTCAGCAATGCGCTGGTTTCCGCGGATGTCACGGGCGGGTGGCTGGGGACGACCGTCAGGCAGCGCAGCCTCCCGGCCTCCCGGGCCGTGCCTGGTGTCAGGCTGCCCGCATCGACGAGACGAGGCAGCGCGGTGCCAAGATCATCCGACTGCGCGGGAACACCGCAGTCCGAGAGCATGTCGGCGACTGCGGATCGGGCCACCAGCACCGCCGCGAGATCCGAGCCCGCCCGATGACACGACCACGCCTCTTTGACCTTCGCATCGATCTCCGGCGGGACCTTCCGCGGGGCGTGATGAACGACCGGCGTCTTCTTCTTGCGAGGCGGATGGGATGGTGGCACCGGCATGGGCTGGAACTCCATCTTCGCCAGCAGAGCTGCCGAGCCCTTGGCCCGTTCCTTCTCCTCGTCCGACAGCGCCGGGTCCTCCGCCTGCGTGCGCGCATTCTCCGTAGCCATATGAATGACGAGCTGCGCCAGCTTCTCCATATCGATCTCTGGCCGGGCAAGCGCCCGGACCACATACTTGCGATCCTTCTGCCGTCTATGCGGCGGTTTGATCCCGGCCTCGCGCATCTCTTCCCGGCGCGCAGCCTCAGCCCTGGCACTCTCGAATGCGCGCTCGTACACGCCCCAGAGCTCGGCGACCTCGGCTACCTTGCCGGGCTCTGCCTCTTCCATAGCACGGTAGTCCTCGAGCGCATCCGCGTCAGAAAGATGCTCCTTGCTGGGCTGGAACGCATAATGCAGCGCCCGCTGCTCCTCCAGTTCCAGCCAGATCAACGCGAACCCGTGCTGCGCCCGCCTTCATGATCCGGTGGCGGTTGATGAACTCCGCATCCGACAGCGGATCGCTCACCTCGGCAGGCTCCGGCCCGGTCTCGATCAGCGGTTCCAGCACCGTGCCCGCGGGCGGATAGGAATGATGCTCGATCCAGTACCGGCCGAGCGGCGTGAGCCAGGCCCGCCACTGCTTCCCGTACCCGCTATCGAGCTGGATCAGGCCTCGCCCAGCCAGTGACGCCGCCGTCTGCTTGTAGCGTTCGACGGGCTCCTCGCCAGCGAGGCAGCCAGCGGCAACCCATTCCAGGACCGCCTCCTGGCGATCGTTCATCGCTGACCTCACACCACGATTCTCCCGCCACCACCCGATATAGGCCAGGGCACAACGAACACTGGCTCCTGTAGCAGACTCGTCGTACGGGGTCCATTCCAATTGCCCTCAGCGGCGATGACCATCCGGTTCTGAGCCTGGATCTGCTGCTCCAGTCACTCATTGCGCTCCGCCGGTAGGATCACGCAGAGGGTCAGCCGACGCGAGAGGGAACGGGCAGATGAAGAAGCGGATCATCGATCGGGCTGCGATCAAGCGTGCCGCCCAACGCTCCACGCGCGACTCAGCAGCCCTGGAAGATCGCGTCGTGCCTCCGGGATTCGAGCGTTCCGAGCAGACGGAAAAGTATCTGGCCGAGTGCCGCGAACGCGCCAGCAACCATGCGAGTTCAGGCAGGCCCGCACCGTAACTCCTCCGCCGGCCCTACCCAGGTTCCGGAGCAGTCAGCTTCGCCAATCTGGACTGATGCGATCAATCCAGAGAATCACCTTCCGGCACCACCCCAGAATCCCGGTTTCACGCCGCAGGAGCGAGGTGCGGCATGGCTAGGCCCCGCACTCCGATCGGCACCTTCGGGAAGATCAGCCACCGCAGGATCAAGAAGGGCGTGTGCCAGGCCCGCGCACGCTACCGCGATTGGGATGGAAAGTTGCGAGCGGTGCAGTGCACCGGGGCGACGAAAGCCGCAGCCGAGCTCGCACTCAAACGTAAGCTCTCCGAACGATCGCTCTTCCAACCCGGGTTTGCCGGGCTCAGCGCCGACAGTCCGTTCGCGAAGCTCGTGGACTACTGGCTTGAGGATATGGAGGTCGAAGACCGGCTCTCACGAACCACCAGGAACCTCTACGAGCGGAACATGCGAACCCTCGTCGCTCCATTGTTCGCCGAGCTCACGCTTCGCGAGATTGGGGTCGCACGTTGCGACTACTTCCTGAAACAACTCGCGAAGCAGAGCTATAACCGTGCCCGCCAGGCTCGCGTGGTTCTGCGCCTCGCGCTCGGGCTTGCGGTGCGTCATGAGTTGATCCCGCGCAATCCGATGGATCACGTCTCTCGGCTGCGCCGACCCGTCCGAGCTCCTGATGCGTTCGAGAACTCGGAGATCGAACTGATCCGCGAGGCCGTACGCGAGTGGGAAGAGCGAAAGATCATAGCTGGCCCGAAGCCAGACGGACAGCTCGGGCAGATCATCGAAGTGCTCCTCGGCACCTCTATTCGGATCGGCGAAGTGCTCGCGATCCGTATCCGAGACCTCAACCTCCGGGGTGCGATCCCGACGGTACGGATCACAGGCACCATCGTCAGCAGGAAGGGTGAGCCGACTCACCGGCAAGATCACCCGAAGACCTCGCGCTCGGTGCGGACGATCGCACTGCCGCAGTTTGCGGTGACTGCGGTCCGCGCACGGCTCAAGAAACGGCTCTCGATCGATCCTGATGCGCTCCTGTTCTGCAACCGCAACGGCTATCCACTCACAACGAACAACGTCCGCCGCCGACTCCGTGACGTGACGGACAAAGCAGGACTGAACGGTGTGACCCCGCATCGATTCCGTCGCACCGGAGCGACTGCGATCAACAAGGCCGGCGGCATCGACCTCGCAGCCGAACTTCTCGGGCACACCGACTCGCGGATCACGGCTCAGCACTACATCGTGCGCGATGATCTCGTGAACCCCGCCACCGCTCGGATGCTCGAAGAGCGATACGGGGACATCATGCGGTGAGCGGGCCTACTGCTCCTCGTCGCGGAGGTTGCGCGTTGCGCCGGTCAACCAGAGACAGTCTTGAAGACCGGCGCGAATACCTGTATTGAAGTACGTGTATGGTTTCCGTATGGTACGTCCGCGGATCTCGGAAGAAGAGAAAGAGCTGGGGCGCCGCTTAGGCGCGGCTCTGCGCGATGCCAGACGAACGGCAGGCCAGTCGGCCCAGACTGTCGCTGGAACCAGCGGCCTTAGCATCGATACAGTTCGCAGCATAGAGACGGGTCGAACAGCGGCACCCTCGTTTATCACGGTGGTTCGCATTGCGGACGCCCTCGGCGTCAGCCTTGACCAACTACGAGACCGCAGCTGGGGAGAGCGGGGAAGCGATGACTGAACCGCCGATGCAGCCGCTGTCTGTGGGCGCTCTCCTACTGAATCCCAGCCTGGACGTACACCGCTCGACGTCGCATGCGGTGCTCCGCTTGCTCGCAACACGCAAGGATTGGCCGAACCCGCGAGTCGTCAATCTGATTGAGATTCCGACCCGCAACTCGAAGGTCTTGGCTCAAACTCAGATACTGTACGAAGACCTCTACGCAGCCCGGCCGCACATTGAATCTATGTTGGCGTCAAGCACCCAGCTCATCTTCGCGTGGGGCACTTCATTCATGCCAGGCGAGGCCGGTGTGAAACAACGGCAGCAGATTCATTGGGCCATCGAGTGCGCTGCGCGATACGGTCACTCGGAAGCTTGGATGATGGGTGGATCTCCTAGACACCCATCACGGTGGCGGCAGTACGTGGGGCCTCAACGTGCCATTCACGAAGGCGGAACCACGGCAGACCGACTGGAACGTGCGCTCATACTTCGGCCGATTGAAACAGCGCTTCCAGCTGGTTCGTCGTCACTGTCTGAGGTTGGCGAGAATATATCAAGCAGTAGTGTTCACATGGAGGTGCACAGCAGATGAATCATGATGTTGTGACGGACATGGGGCGCAATGGCAACGCGTCTAGCAACCTCCGAGATCGGCTCACACAGCGGACGGAGAACAATCCTGACTTCTGGTCATTCGCGGAACTTCGCAGTCGTTCAGGCAGCCATGCATTGTTTCAGTACCCCGCAATGATGGTGCCAGAGCTACAAGGGGCTCTGCTGGATGATCTACTTGCGGTCCGCCCCGACGCAGAGCTTGTTTATGACCCGTTCGCCGGGTCCGGCACGGTAATGCTTGAGAGTCTCTACCGCGGTCTCGATTTCCACGGAAGTGACATCAATCCGCTTGCAGTCTTGCTCTGTCAGGTAAAAGCGGAACCGCCGACGCCGGAAGATGCGCTTTCCGGTGTGACTGAAACGCTTCGCCGAGCGAACCATTTCCCGCAGGCCTCAGTTCCGGACTTTCCGAACATTGACAAATGGTTCAAACCAGAGATCAAAGCTGGACTAGCGGTTCTAAGATCCGCTATCTCGAAAGTATCTGACCTGAAGCTGCGAAGATTTCTGTGGGTTTGTCTCGCCGAAACTGTTCGTCTTGTATCTAACTCACGAATTTCCACCTTCAAACTGCATGTCTACAAGCAGGAGGAAATTGACCGCCGCGAGACCGATGCTATAAAGATGTTCGGCATTGTAGCCAAGCAGAACGTCGAGCACCTCAACCTGCACTGGAGGCGGATGTCCAGTTTGGACTTGTCAAAGCCTTCGCCGGCAGCCTTGCTGCTACCGGGCTCAGTCTCCGATCCCTGGATTGCCCCTAGGCAAGCGGATATTCTGATGACCTCGCCCCCTTACGGCGACAATCAGACCACGGTTCCATACGGGCAACACAGCTACCTTCCCTTGCAATGGATAGCTCATAAAGACATTCCTGGAATATTCGACGAAACATTGCTCGACTCGACACATCGCATAGACCACCTCAGCCTGGGCGGGTCACTTAAATACGCGGATCAGGCCCGCAAAGACCTTGCGGAAGTTTCACCCACGTTGGAAAAATACGTCGCTGGCTTTGATGAGTTCCCTACCCTGCGAAGAAAGGTGTTGTCTTTTGTCCGCGACTACCGTGCTGCTCTCACAGGCATTCGACCGCGCCTAAATGATGGCGCCTTCTGTTTCTTCACTCTCGGAGAACGGCGTGTCGGCAAAAGAACATTCCCATTAGTGGAAATAACCCGAGAACTCCTGATCGCTGATGGCCATGAAGACATCATGACTATCGAGCGAGTGCTGCCCGGATCGCGGAAGAGAATGGCCGCGCGCAACAGCGAAGGAGCCACCATGGCACAAGAGTGGATTCTCGTCACAAGATCGTGGAGGACGCAGAATTGAACGCAAGTGATCTGACTCCTGCACCGAAAATCGTAGACACATTTCGGCTTGAAGTTCATCCTTCGGTGGTGTTCAAGCTTGGCGCGGACCTCATCACCGATGATATGCAAGCCCTCATCGAACTCATCAAGAACTCTTACGACGCTGACGCGAGTCGAGTTCGTGTCGTGATCGATACCTATACACAGTTCGATCCTGCCACTGGGGAGACAGTGGTAACTGAGCGTGATGAGCCAGACAGTGCCCGGCCAGAGGCGGAGTCGAGTGAGGACGATGAGGTCGAAGTCTCAGACGAACCACTCCCGCCCCTGCTGACCGGGTCGATCACGATTACTGACGATGGTACGGGGATGGATCTCACCGCAATTCGCCGGGGCTGGCTGACTGTCTCTCTCAGTCACAAGCAGGAGATGAAAGCGAGTGGCAAGGTTACCGGGAAGAAGCGGACGCCTCTCGGGGACAAAGGACTAGGCCGCCTCGGCGCTCAACGACTCGGCGACCAGCTAATTATGACCACTTGCACAATGGCTGATGATGCGTCCTCTGCACCGCTGCAAGTAACAATGAACTGGCGAGATTTTGCGAGTGCGGACAGTCTCAATCTAGTTCCCCTCGAAGTACGTGAGCTCCCGTCTGGAAGCATGCGTCGAGGTACAAAACTTGAGATACGTGGGCTACGCGATCCTGAGTTCTGGCGGCAACACGAGACAAACGACCTTCAGCGAGAACTCGCGGCGATGATCTCTCCCTACGAAGGTGTCGCTGGATTCGATATGTCGATGACGATCGATTCCACTCCGACGAACCTTAGAGAGAAGGCTCAAGACGTTCTTGAGGCGGCACCCGTTTCGTATGTTTTCAGGTTTGTGGAAGACCGGCTTCTCGTAGATGGGGCGTTTTCCTCAGATTTCCTGCGCCCATCGCAACAAGGGCGTGATGCTATCGCGACCTACGAGCGGCTCATCGGTGAGGACAACGGTTATGCTTTTTCAGAGTGGCTGTTAGCTAAGGGTGAGAACCCAAGAAGACCACTCGGCGTTGTGGCGGGTGACGATAGGCACTTCTTGAAGAGCCATACTGAGTTGCGACTCTCCGATTTGAAGGACATCGAGATCGCGGAGGAGATCCCCGTCTCACCTGGCCCATTTCGTGGGGAAGTGAGTGGGATCCCATTGACCCGCGATACAACCAGTGTGTTCGATAAAGCGTCGGAGTATCGCGAGTTTGTCCGAGCTTTGGTAGGCATCAAGGTCTACCGTGATGGCTTTGGTGTACGAGTAGATGACGATTGGCTCGGGCTAGGCGCGCAATGGACGTCCGGTGGGTCGTACTACAGCTTGCGGCCAGGAAACGTCACTGGTTACGTCAGCATCTCCGCCAAGGAGAACGCGGCCCTTGAAGAGACAACGAACCGGGAAGCTTTCCGGGACACCCCCGCATATCGCAACTTTCTCCTTGTCATGAAGGCCTGGGCAGACTATGCGGCAAGAACCCAGGAGTACCTGCGCAGAGGCTACAACGACTACCAACGCGAGATGCTGGCCGAATCGATCGCGGTGACTCCTCGAATCACGCCAGAGTCGTTGATCAAAGAGGTTAACAAGCAGATCACCGAGAGTTCAGACCTTGCACAGCAGGCTGGGGATGCCCGTCGTTCTCTCGCGAGCATCCAAACCGCAGCCTCAGCACTTGAAGAACATCAGCAGAACGCCGAGAACACCGTTTTTCACGACCCAGCTCTGAGTGCAGCACTCGAGCGAACCATTGCCCAGGTTCGCCAATCAACTTCCGAGGCCCAGGCGCTTATGCAACATCTGGACGAGCTCACTGAGGCCCAACAGAGACTCAAAGCAGGTGTTGACCTTCTGGAGAAACAGCTCGGGCTGGCACAGGAACAGATAGGAGATGCCTGGGAGTCCGTCGCATTGGGTCTGAGTGCCGAAGCTCTAGTCCATGAGGTGCATCACATCAGCGACGGGCTTCGAGGTCGGAGCGCTCAGATCACCCAGTATCTCAAGGGCATCGATAGCAAAGATCAGCGAATCTGGACGTTCGTAGAGCACGTTCGTTCCTCCGCGGGGGCGCTCAGTAAGCAGGTGTCGAGAATCACGCCGTCGCTTCGATACATGAGGGAACGGCGCGAGGACATCAAGATGTCCAGCATGACCAAGAAGCTTGGCGACTACTTCACCGCTAGGTGGGGCAAGAACGGCCTTCGGATAGAGATCGATGTTCTTGAGGATTTTGAAATTCGTGCAAATGAAGGAAAGCTGACACAGGTTTTTGACAACCTCATCCTCAATAGCGAGTATTGGCTTCTCCAGCAGCTTGGATCCAAGCAACTCGACAAGGGCGTTATCAGCATGGTTATCGATGCACCATTCGTAACGATTGAGGACAACGGCATCGGTGTCGATGAATCTATTGAAGAGTTGGCGTTTGATCCCTTTATTACGATGAAGCCGTCACAGAACGGCCGAGGACTGGGCCTCTTCGTTGTCCGCCAACTCCTGGATTCCATGGACTCCACTGTGATTCTCAGTCCAGACAGAAACGCGCACGGCAGGCGCTATAAGTTTAGGATCAACTTTGCGGGCAGCGTGATCAAGCGCGAGGGGAGCGCTTCATGACGAATGGCACTGAGCCTGCCGGGAAGACGTCGAAAGAACTAACAAGAGATCTGCTTTCCGCCCTTGGGATAGACCGGGTCATCAATGTTGATGATGGCCATTCCCAGGGAGACCATCAAAGCAAGGAAGACGTACTCGGAGCCCTCCGCGCAAACACAATTGATCGAGTGCTTGCTGCCCGAGTGGTGCTTCCAGATGATGAGGACGAGGGTGCAGCACTACTCGATGTGGACGAGATTATTGACCGCATTGACCAAGACTGGGAAAGCCTCGACGACAGTCAACGTGTTGAACTAACTCAGGCGGCTATTCGGGCCGCAGAGGCAAACGAGGGAACCGTTGATACGCAGTCTTCCTCGGTCTCGGGTGACAACGCGGCTTTGCTAGCACTGCCTGAGATTCTGCCTGAGTCTGTCGAGTTCGTGCGAATGAGTCTCCGCGGCTGGCGTGACCCATCTAGCCAGGTACTCCTTGATGACGGGAAGCCAACGCTCCTACTCTTTGATCGCAGTTTTGAACGAGAAGGAGGCTCCTCAACTGCTGGCGACGACCTCGTGCGAGGGGTTTTGTCCAAGGACAACAGAGAGCATGTGTACGTTGGCCTTCTCACCCACACTGCAACGGATGCTGGCCGCGAGGCGGAAATCGCGGCCGAGGTTACTTCTGGATTCGACGGTAGTCGTCCCGTCATTGTTGTGGCCAAGAATCGTTTGCAAGACAAGAGCTTTCCGGAAGCGCTACGCCTTGTGCTATTTGCCTCGGAAGTAGAGGAGTTCCGTCGACACATCCTCGACAGCATTAGCCAGGCAAGTTCGGCCACCATGGATCATCTGGCGAAGGTAGATAGATATCTGTTGCTAGCTGCGTTTGAATCTGCCCGGGTCGAGGGGGTATACGAGCCTGACCACGCGATGCGAATGGCGACTGCATTCACACGTAAGTCGTTGGCGAAGTTGCTGAGAAGCGGGGCTTTCATTGATAGCGTTCTCGGTAAGCTCCGGGGTGCTGGCGCAGTGCGTCTCTATCTGAATGGCGCCAATAAGCCTCAGGAATTCGCAGAGGTGAAGTGGGACGAACAGTTCGAGAGCGGAGACTTCCTGGCTTCGCTAGCAATGCCAATCGAGGTTGGCGACGTATTCAAGGTTCGAGATCTTCACGGAGTGGGAAAATCTCGGGGTAAAGACCGCTACTTCATACTTCTAGCCCAAGAATGTGACCTGAGCATGCGGTTGGAGGGAAGACGCAGCAATGATCTCATTCGCGTCGTTTTGACAGAACTGCGCGAGGCTGTGACTGACGAGAACGGTAAGCGTCGCTCATTGAAGCAGAATCAGGCTGAGTTTGGCGCCTTGTCGAAGGATTCGCAGGCTCATTGGAGAGTTGAGTTTGCGAAGCAACTTGTGGTTCCCACACTCGCGCTTGATGCGTGTGTTCTGAGCGGTACTGGCCGCGCAGTCGTGACTCTGACAGGTGAGGCACCGAAAGTGCTTCCCACCTCTTGGCAACTTCGTTACGTGAAAATGAAGAAGGAAGCCAAGGCGGTCATGGATGAGTTCCGCAAAATGGAATCCGCTATAGAACCAGTCGAGGGCAAGGAAGCTGACATGAGGCTTGCTGAGAGGCACCTTGTAGCGGCACTTCTTGGTACAGCAACGAAACACCAAGAAGGGCTAACTGCCAAGATTGATCTTGAATCCTCCCGAATCGATTTCGGCATAGAACGCTTCGCTCGGATCACAGACACGGCGGCGCGAGGGCTTCTCTCGTTGCTCCTCCAACATCAGGCTCGACCGGCCTTCGACGGAAATCTCTTCTATGAGGTCGAGGGAAGCTAGAAAGCAGATTTCGCAGTCCCCCTTCTCCCTCCGGATGACCGAATAGACCAGGTGCGGAACGCCGTAGATCTGGCCGTGGTTCGGAGTCGTGCGGCTGACACGATCTGTGAGAGCTGAACTACCACCTGAGAGTCACCACAAGCTCCGTTTAAGGCGCTTCACGGATCACGCTGTGCCACGAGGGTCAGTGGGCCAATCTAGTGGCCAACTTCCTGCAAAACATGAAATCTATGACGCGCTGTGCAACGTGAGAAAGGGAATAACCCCGGTCAAGTGGGGTAAATCGACCAGCTTCTTACCTGGGGGTCAAGGGGTCGCCGGTTCAAATCAATTGACCTAATCATTTGATCGGAGCTTCCATAAAATTCTGGGCAACGGAGTTTTCGGGGTTACGGAAGTTGCGCCTTTGATCGCCTCAAGGGTGTCCGGTTTCTTCGGCACCTGCGGGAAGGCCGAACTGCACGAGGCTGAGGGGTGATCCAGCGCGATTTTCTGCGACCGCGAGAACCGTGTTGTTAGCGGCTGGACGCTCGATATGCTCGACGGTCACATCCTCATGATCCGCGCCCTGATCAGGCCTGACGAGCTCGCCCACATCGCAAAGGCAGACACCTATGTCGTCAACGCAGAAGACAACTAAGCATGCAGCGCCAAGTAGTAGAAGCCGAGCTCCTGGTCATCCCTGGCTATCCCCGTATCGGTCGGGGCGCGCTGTCAGTCGATGAAACCGACCGGGAGCTGGTGCGCGCTGGCCTCTCGGGCTACCGCGGTGGCGGTGATGCCGAGGCCTGCGTAGAGCTCGATGATTCCCGCGCCGCGCGAGTGCGCTTCTTGGACTCGCGCTCTCAGGTCGTTTTCGTCAGCGATGCCGGCGACGAGCACTCCCTCATGCTGAACCAGCGGAGTCGACTCTGCGGCGGAATAGAAGAATGCCGCATCACCTGGCTCGCCGGTCATAAAGGCGGTCTTGTACGCGGCGACCTGTTCGAGTGACTCGAAGCCGTAGCGGTTCAGGCGTACGTCCACTTCGCCCCCAATCGTCTCAAGCACCCGCGCGGCGATCTCCACCGGCATACCTCCGCACAGCTCGATCCGATCGGCTGATTCGGCGGCACGGGTTGCCACGCACACCACCTCATCGAGATCAACACCCTCGATGACCATGCCCTCGCTTCGGACGATCACGCCCGGCACGCCCTCGAACAGCACATGTATCGACATGCCCGGTACAACTCCCGGAGCGCCAGATTCCTTCCCGGTGCTGAGCAGACGGCACCTGCAATGACCGAGGACAGGGATGTGGATCGCCCGCGCCGCAGGTGCGGCACGACGCAGTTCGCTGCCGACATATGCTCGCCCCACTCACGCCGTGAGCAGGCGGTTGATGGTGGTGTCGATCGTCGTGGAGACGCGGCTGCTGCGGTCGTCCCGCGGAGCGAGGAGGCCGTGCGCGTCGACGCGGTAGAGCTCGGTCAGGCTCTCGGCGACGTGCACCGGGAAGCCAGTGTCACTCAGCACCTGAGGCCAGGCTTCTTCGGGGATCGCGGCGACCCGCAGATTCCGCCCGAGTGCGGTGCCGAGCATGCCTGCGACCTTGCGTTCCGTGCAGGCCGGACCGATGAGATCGACCGCTTCGCTAACAGGGGCCGGCGACCGGAGCGCCCGCGCGACGACCTCGCCGATGTCGGCGGTAGCGACCATCGGCACCAGGATATCGGCAGACACGGCGAGGTCGTCGCGCGCCCGCGCCGGTCGGCGACGGCACCCGCTATGGAAGCGATCAGCCGGTCGGCGTGAGCATCGAGGTCGTCGGCGCTCAGATCGAACGGAGGTCGAACGGGAGGAGCGCGAAAAACCCCGCGCAGCCCTCGAGCGCTGCCCCGCCCGCCCGTTCGCCACATTCCGCCAGACTCGACCGCTCACACCGCTCACACCGCCCGGAGGGCGAGCGTGGGCGAGAGCCGGGCCGCCCGCAGCGCGGGGTAGAGGCCGGCGGCCGCTCCGACGAGCACCGCCATGCTCGGGCTCGCGGCGGCGAACTCGACGGGAATGACGAGCGGCTGTCCGCTGGCGATCGCCAGTGCCGCCGCCGCTCCGGCACCGAGCGCGAGCCCCGCGACACCGCCGATGAGGGCGAGGCAGGCGGCTTCGGCGAGGAACTGGGCCGCGATGTGGGCGGGCCGCGCGCCGAGGGATCGTCTGAGCCCGATCTCGCCGCGTCGTTCGAGCACGGTGACGATCATGGTGTTGGCGATGCCGACCGCCCCCACGAGCAGCGCGATCCCGGCGAGCACGAGACCGAGGGTGCTGAGGGAGTCGTCGGCGGTAGCGCGGGCGTCGGCGAGCTCGGTGAGCGCGTTCACCGAGACGAACGGCGACCCGGGGCTCGCGGCGGTCGCGAGGGTATCGGTGAGCCCGGTGACGCGGCCCGGCTCGGCGCGGACGTAGATCGCCGAGATGTCGCCGATCGACGATCCCTCGAAGGCACCGCGCACCCAGCGGTCGCCGAGGATTGCGGCAGTGTCGATGTCGGTTGCGAGCCCGGCCGATTCGAGGATCCCGATCACGCCGTACCACTGGCCGCCGATCCACACCCGGTCGCCGGGTCGGGTGATGCCGAGCCGGTCTGCGGCGGTGCGGCCCAGCACCGTCACGGGCAGGCTGCGGGCGGCTCTGTCGAACCAGCGCCCGGCTGCGAGCCGGGCCTCGATCGCGCGAAAGACGTCGGGGCGGGCGACGGCGACCCGAATGCCGTTCGTCTCGGTCTCCGGCACCAGATCGGTGCGATAGACGAAGAGCTCCTCCGGCGCGGTCTCGAAGACGCCGACATCGGCGACCCCGTCGACCAGTTCGATCATCTCCGGCGCGGTCTCCGGCAGTCTCACCGGTTCGCGATCCGGGCCGGGGGCCGGAGCGACGACGGCGAGGTTGGCCCCCATGCCGTCGAGGTCTGCGAGCAGCTGCGCCTGGTTCGACGCCGCAGCAGAGGTGAGCGCGGTCAGCGATGCGATGCCGAGCGCGACGCCGAGCGACGCCAGGGCGGTGCGCTGGGGCCGGCTGGAGATGCCCAGCCAGGCGGTGCGAAGCAGGTCGCGAAGACGGAATCTGCTGCGCGCGATCGTCGCTCGGGTCACCGCTCGGCCTCTTCCGCGTCTGTTGCCTGCTCTCCCTGCGGGGCGAGCGGGCAAGGGTCGGGATCGGCGGGGTGACGGTCGACGATGCGTCCGTCCTTCAAACGGATGCGCCGGGCGAACCGTTCTGCGAGTGCCGGATCGTGGGTGACCAGCACCACGGCGGTGCCCGCCTCGGCGATGCCCGCGAGGAGCCCGACGATGGCCTCGCCCGTGGCCGAGTCGAGCGCACCGGTCGGCTCATCCGCGAACAGCACCGCCGGGTCTCGCACCAGGGCGCGGGCGATCGCGACGCGCTGCTGTTCGCCCCCGGAGAGTTCTCCCGGCCGGTTCCGCAGACGGTGCCCGAGGCCGACGGCTTCGAGGGCGGCGACCGCGCGGTCGTGCCGTTCCCTCCGGGACGCTCCGGTGTAGAGCAGGCCAGTGGCGACGTTCTCCGTCGCCGAGACCGTGGGGAGCAGGTGGAACTGCTGAAACACGAAGCTGATCCGGGCGGCTCGGATGGCCGACCGCTCGCTCTCGCGCATCCCGGCGAGATCCCGGCCGTCGACCAGCAGGCTTCCCTCGCTCGGATCGTCGAGGGTGCCGAGGATCGACAGCAGCGTGCTCTTCCCGGATCCGGATGCGCCCACGACGGCGAGCTGATCGCCGGCGTCGATTCGCAACCAGCTCCGCTGCAGCGCCGTCACCGGTGGCGTGCCCGGGTAGGTCTTTCCGACGCCCCGCGCCTCGATCACAGCGCTCACCGGGAGATCACCGCCTCGTCGCCCTCCGCCAGGGCGCGTGCGCCGGTGGGTGCCCCCTCGACGTCTGGACCCGAGGCGAGGATCTGCACGCGCGCGTCGGCGATGATCCCGATTCGCACCGGCACGCGCACGATCTCGCCGCCGATTCGCACCTCGACCGCATAGCTCTCCTTCGCGGTGGCGATCAGCGCGACGGCCGGAACGATGAGCGTCTCGGCGCTCTCCTCCCCGCCCTGCACGACCACGCGGATGTTCGACGGGCCGACGGCTGCTACCTGTTTCTGGTCGGGGAACTCGATGAGCGCCGTCGGCGGGGTCTTCTGCCCGTCTTCGTCGGTGGGCTGCCCGCCCGGATCGACGGCGGCGATCGTGTTCTCGAGCTCAGTGCCATCGGGGAGCACCACCGAGACGGGCGCGCCCGCCTCCAGCTCCCGCATTTGCGCGGCGGTGAGCTTCGCGGTCGCCCGCAGCGTGGTCGCGGTGTAGCTGAGCGGGCTGACTCCGCTCTGCCCGAGCTTTCCAGTAACCTGCGAGACCCGAACGCCCGGCGCGTTCACGGCCACCACTTCGGCGGTGGCGACCTTTCCGGTGGCGGGAACGCCGAGCGCTTTCTGCCAGCGGTGCACGGCGTCGCTCGTCCACCAGTCGAAGCTGGTGTCGGGCTCTCCCTCGAAGAACCCGAGCCGGGCGAGGTTCTGCTCGAGTTGCAGCACGTCGAAGCCGTTGTCGGCGTCGCTGGAGAGGTCGCGCCAGAACGGTCTCTCGCCCTCGAGCAGGATCACCGGGCGGCCGTTCGACTCGTACACGGAGTCGCCGACCTCGATGACCTGCCCGGAGGCGGGAAGCGCGGTGAGTACGCCGGCGACGGAGGGCAACTCGACCGGGTCTCCGTATCCGAGGGTGGCGTTCAGGCGGAGTCGGCTGGTGAGGGTGTCGCGTTCCACGGGAACGGTGACCGCGTCGGAGACCCGATCCGCAGGCTACTCCGCTGCCGCCTGCGCCCAGGGCTGCCACATCGCGATCGCCGCCGCTGAGGCGGCGAGAGCCGCGACGATGAGGCCGGCGATGAGCGCGCTCCGGAGCGCACTGCGTCTGCGGGTGACGGTGCTCATGAGGCCGGCGCGTTCTGAAACTCTTCGAGGATCGTCCACGGCTCGAAGCCGAGGTTCTCGTCGGAGCCGAAACCGAAACCGGTACTCGGGTCGTAGCAGACCTCGATGAGTGCGCGGAAGTCGTCTTCCGTGAATCCCGAGGGGATCATGACGGAGCCGCCCATGGCACCCGCGTCGGGATCGGCGATCTCGGCGTAGCCGTTCTCGCGGGCGCACCGAGCGAAGGCGAGCGCGGCCTCCTGCTGCTCGCCCAGCATCTCCGTGAACTCGGGATCCTTCGTCGGATCGAACTGCGGCTGCGAGAAGTCCGGGTGGGCTTTCTCGCATGCGGCGTAGGCATCCTGGGTGTTCGGGTCGTCGGCGAAGTAGTCGGCGTTGGCGGGGGCCGCCCAGGCGTTGCCGGCTTCGTCGCTCTCGATCATCATGCTTTCTGCGCCACCGGAGTCCGTGCTGATCGAGCCGCCCGGCCCTTCACTCACCGCAGTCGGATCCTTGACGAGCACCATACCCTGGTCGTTGATCTTCGCTTCGACTCCGGCGGAGGTTAGGCACGCCAAGAATCGGGACGCCGCGTCGGATGCCTGCCCGTTCGGCGCGGGGCGGGCGGTGGACGGCGGGCTGCCGGCGCAGCCGGTGAGTGCGAGCGCGCCGATCAGGGAGAAGCCGGCGAGGGCGGTGAGAAGAGTGCGGGTGTTCATGAGTGCCTCCGTTAGAACTGCGGCGGTGACGGTCACCGCCTTGCTGATCGCGCGATCAGCAAGGCCAGTTCACCGGGGCGCTGGTTTGCTGGGGGTCTGGGCGGGGCTAACCGAAACCTAACCTCACAGCCCCGACCATGAGAGCCGGAGACCATGGAAGCCCGCGACGGGCGCGAAGAAGCCGTGGCGCAGAGGGGAGGGGGCGCGGAATGCGGATTCTGATCGTCGAGGACGAAGCCGACCTTGCCGACTCCCTCGCCGCCGGCTTGCGAAACGAGGGCTACCTCGTCGACGTCGCGCTCGACGGCGCAGCGGCGCTGGTGCGCGTCGGGCAGGTAGACGTGGACATCATGATCCTCGACCGCGACCTGCCGGTGCTGCGCGGCGATGCCGTGTGCCGCACCCTGCGCGACCAGGCGCACCCGCTGCGGATCCTCATGCTCACAGCCGCCGGCACCCTCGACGACCGCGTCGCGGGCCTCGATCTCGGCGCGGACGACTACCTCGCCAAACCGTTCGCCTACGTCGAGCTGCTCGCACGCCTGCGCGCCCTTGCACGACGCGCGACCGAGAGCACCGGGTCGTGCTCGCCGTCGCCGGGGTACGGCTCGACACCCTCAGGCGGGTCGCCGAACGAGACGGCCGCCCGCTGCCCCTCACCCCCAAAGAGCTCGGCGTGCTCGAGTCGCTCCTGCACGCCGACGGCGGCTACGTGACGGCCGATGAGCTGCTGACCGAGGTGTGGGAGCACGGGGCCGAACGCACCCGCTCGGTCGTGAAGCTCACGATCCACACACTGCGCCGCAAACTCGGCGACCCCGATGTCATTCGCACCAGCCCCGGCCTCGGCTACCGCATCGGAGACTCCGGATGACCGCTTCGACCCGGCGCTGGAGCCTGCGCACCCGCCTCACCGTGCTCATCGCGGCGGTCTTCGCCACCGGCGGCGCGGTGCTGCTGGGCGTGCAGTACCTGCTGGTGCAGGGCCTCTTCGACACCGCGATCGCCGGCGTCGCCAGCTGCATCGACGACAGCGGCGGCATCGCCGTCGTGAGCAGCGACGATCTCAGCCAGGGCGAGATCGGCAGCGACGAGTGCCGGGCGATACTCGAAGCCTCCAGAGTGAGCGGGGAGGTGTCTTTCGCACCCGGCGAGAGCAGCCCCAGCGTTCTCATCGAGCAGAGCACCGTGCTTTCCCAAGAGGTGCTCTCCGGGCTCATGCTCTGGTCGATCCTCACGCTGCTCGTCTTCACCGCGGTCGCGATCGCGGTCGCATCCTGGCTGTCGCGGCGATCCTTCGCCAGGATCGGCCAGATCACCGACACCACCAAGCGCATCACCCGCCAAGACCTGCACCAGCGTCTCGACCTCCCCGGCCCCGCAGATGAGATCAAAGAGCTCGGCGACACCATCGACGGAATGCTCGGCGGGCTCGAAGCCGCCTTCACCCGGCAGGAACGCTTCATCACCAATGCCTCGCACGAGCTGCGCACCCCGCTCACGACCACCCGCACCGCGCTCGAGATCCCGCTCGAGCAGGGGCAGGTTCCGGCGCACCTCGAGCTCGCGATCCGGCGCGCGCTCGACGCGAACCGACGCAGTGAGGAACTCATCGCGGCCCTGCTGCGGCTCGCCCGAACCGCGAGCACCAACACCGGATCTCCCACGCGGGTCGAGCTCGCGTCGATCCTCGAGCGCAGCCTGACCGAGCACCGGGACCAGATCGGGCTCAAGCAACTCGACGTCGCGACAGCGCTCTCCGCGGCGTCCGTCGAGGTCGGCGATGAGACTCTGCTCGCGCTCGCGGCCGACAACCTGCTCGACAATGCGATTCGCCACAACCTCGAGCACGGCGCACTGCGCGTCTCCACCGGGATGGCGGACGGCAGGGCGTGGCTTGAAATCGCCAACAGCGGTGCCGAGTACAGCCGCGAGGAGGCCGCCCGCCTGACCGAGCCGTTCAATCGAGGCCGGCGCACACGCACGGCCGGTGACGGGCGAAGCCTGGGGCTCGGACTCACGCTCGTGCAGAACATCGTGGAGTCTCTCGGAGCAGTGCTGACGCTCACACCCGGCAGGCACGGCGGGCTCACCGCGCGAATCGATTTTTGACGCACTTGCCGAATCGGCGTCGATGCCGGCGACCGTCGGTGTCGCCGGCATCCGAGGGTGAGGGCAAAGGGCGAGCCTGGTGCGGGTCAGTGCACGGTGGAGACGACCAGGGTGAAGAGGAGGCTGAACACGACGACCCAGAGCACGATGCCGATGGCCTGCCAGATGAGCACTCGGGTCTTGTCGACGCCGACGGCGATGAGCATGGGCGCGGTGAAGGCCGGCGGGAGGAGGAGCGGGCCGAGCAGGCTGACCCCGGGCACGCCGTAGCGGTCGAAGGCCCGCTGAAACTTCGCGCGCCTGGCCGCCTTGCGGCCCGACTCGGGTGCGACCCCGGGCGCGGCCGCTTCGACGGTGCCCGCGGTGCCGCCGACTCCACCTCCGTCGCCCCCGACAGCGGCGGCGACGCGGTGGTACAAGGTCAGCGGGGTGCTCATCTTCGAGGTGCTCGTGGTCGCGTGGTGGACGCTGGCCTCCGTCGGCACGGGGGCGGCGATGCTCACGACGTTGGCGATCGGTATCGGCGGCACCGTCTGGATGCTGTCGACGCTCATGCTGCTCGACTGGCCGCAGGGGGTCAGGTCTCGCTTGGTCGCGGTCGCGGTCGTAGTCGTGCTGCAGCTGGAGCTCGCGGAGCGGCTCCACGCCGCCGATCCCGACGCGGCGCTGGATCAGTTGCGTGCGGCGCGCAGGAGCGTCGACGATGCCCGGCAGGGCACCCGCGATCTCGCGACCCGGTTCCGGTCGGTGCCGCTCGGCGACGAGCTCGCGAACGCGCGGGATCTGCTCGCCGCCGCGGGTCTCGCGGTCGAGCTGCGCGTCGCGCCCGATGCGGATCTCGCGCCTGCGGCCGACCTCGGCCCGGTGATCCGGGAGACGACCACGAACGTGCTCCGGCACGGTGGCGGGCACCGGGCCAGGCTTGTTCTGGCTCGGGATCCCGCGGGCTGGCGGTACGAGATCGCGAACGACGCGATCCAGACCCCTGACGCCCCGGAGCACGGTGGTGGATCCGGCCTCGACGGCATGCGTCGGCGCGTCTCGGAGGCGGGCGGCACCCTCGACGTGCAGCGCGGCGACGAGTTCGTAGTGGTGGTCACCGTGCCCGACGTGGCACCGGCGGAGCCGGCAGGATACTCGCCCGACTTCGACTCACCGCTCGACGGCGAAAGGAGCGGGCGATGATCCGGGTGCTGCTCGCCGACGACGAGGCCATGATCCGCTCCGCCCTCGCCGCCCTGCTGCGGCTCGAAGACGACATTGACGTGATCGCCGAGTGCGCCGACGGCGAGGAAGCCGTTGCCGAGGCCACCAGCTTGCGACCCGATGTGTGCCTGCTCGACCTGGAGATGCCCGGCCAGATCGCCCGCACGCTCTCGCTCGCCCCCGGCACGGTGCGCAACCATGTCTCGGCGATCCTGACGAAGCTCGCCGTCGCCACCCGGCAGCAGGCCGTGCTGCTCGCCGAGGAACGCGGATGGATCTAGTGCCCCGCACCGGACGACCGCCCCTGAGAGTTCTTTCACAGTTGTTCAGGCTGGGTTCAGTCACCTCCCTCCAAGATTGGGAGTTATGAACCAAGGCAGCGCCCCGGAGAACTCTGACGCCGAGCAGCCGGGTCGACGACAGCAAACCCCCGAAGAGGCGAACAGCAGCCGGGTGAGTCGTCGCGGCCTCTTGAAGGGCGGCGGGATACTGGCCGCCGGGCTCGTCGGCGGTGCGGGCGCGGGGGTCGGGATCGCGCAGGCCGTGCAACCCGGCCAACCGTACATGCCGGAGGAGTTCAGCGCGCCGAAGCCGCGAGACACCCCGGGATTCGATCACCTCGTGGTGCTGATGGGCGAGAACCGCTCGTTCGACAACCTGCTCGGCCACCTCTACACCCCCGACGATCCGCCGCCCGGCGGCTCCTTCGAGGGCCTCGCATTCGGCGAGTACGCGAACACCGCCGAGGACGGCACCGAGATTCCGGCCCACATCTACGACGGCCCCACCGACCGGATCATGCGGCAGCCCGATCCCGACCCCGGCGAAGAGTACCCGCACGTGAATACGCAGCTCTTCGGCGTGCAGAACCTGAACAACAAGGGGCAGGACGTCGGCGACATGGTGCCGTCGTTCAACGCCCCAAAGCCGGGGCAGAAGGCCACCATGAGCGGTTTCGTGCTCGACTACGAGACCGACTTCGAGGGGCGCACGGGCAAGAAGCCCGACGCGGAGCAGCGGGATCAGATCATGGGATCCTTCAGCCCCGAGATGCTCCCCGCGCTCTCGACCCTCGCCCGCGAATTCGGGGTCTACGACCACTGGCACTGCGCGGTGCCGAGCCAGACCTTCTGCAACCGCAGCTTCTTCCACGCATCGACCTCGCACGGCTTCGTCACCAATCAGTTCAGCGGCGGGTACGAGAAGTGGTTGAAGGCGGCACCCACGCCCACCGTCTTCAACCGTCTCGAGAAGGCCGGTCTCAGCTGGCGCATCTACTTCGACGAGCTGCAGCTCGTGTCGTTCACGGGCATGATCCACGCGCCGGTGCTCGAGAAGTACTGGAAGACCGAGCACTTCGCGACCATGGAGCAGTTCGAGCGCGACGCGAAGAACGGCACCCTGCCCGCCTACGCGTTCGTCGAGCCGCGCATGGTCTACAACCACAACGACTTCCACCCGCCCGTCGGAGACCTGCAGGCGAGCGACATCGACGGCGAGAACGTCTACAACGGGGCGCTCTCCGACGTGCGCGCGGGCGACGCGCTCGTGCACCGCGTCTACACGGCCCTGCGCACGAGCATGTCGAAACAGGGCTCGAACTACCTGAACACGGCCCTGCTGATCACCTTCGACGAGCACGGCGGCACCTACGATCACGTGCCGCCGCCCCAGGCGACTCCGCCGCAGAAGGGCGCGGGCGAGATGGGCTTCGAGTTCGACCGGCTCGGGTGCCGGGTTCCCGCGGTGCTGGTGTCGGCGCACGTGGAGCGCGGCAGTGTCTTCAGCAAGGAGATGCACCACGGCTCCCTCTCCGCCACCCTCAGCGACCGCTTCGGCATCAGGCCCCTCACCGCTCGCGACCACGGAGCGAGGCCGATCGCCGACGACTTCAACCGCAAGGTGCCCCGCCACGTCGCGGACTGGCCGCACACCTCGCCCGCGTTCGTGCCGCCCAACCCCGAAAGGCATCCGGCCGACGCCGATCCCGACCGCCCGCTCAGCCCGCCGGCGAAGGGGCTCCTCGGCCTGCTGATCTCGAGATACGGCACCGCGGAGGAGAAGAAGCACCCGCCGACCTCGTTCGGCGACGCCTACAAGATCCTCACCAAGTACGGCAACGGTCTCTTCGGAGCGCAGTAGCCTCCGCGGCGTCCGGCTTCGGGCACGGCTGCGTCCGGCACCCGACCTCTGGCACCCGGCTTGGGCGTCCAGCATGCGGCATCCGACACCCGGCATCCGGCCTCCCCGGCTGAGAGTCGCCTCTTTGAGTCGACCCCGTTTCTGAACGAATTCTCACACTCGGGTGCCATACCTCAGGAAATCCCGTGCCTCTGTCTGCCTATCTTTGAGGTTGACCAATGGAAAGCGAACTCATGCCCCGTAGTCACAGGCTGCTCGATCCCGCCGCGCACCGCACGACCGCAGCCGCTTCGAGCGCAGAGCCCTCGACCGCAGCCCTCTCTGAAGCAGGTCACTCGACCGCAGAGCCCTCGACCGCAGCCCGGCGGAGGCTACTCCGGCCCTCTTCGGGAGATCGGCGAGATGGACCGGGAGGGCGATGATGCCCGGGGAGGCGGTTCGAATTCTCGTGATCGAAGACGAACCGCAGATGGCTGCGCTGCTGAGTCGCGGCCTTGGCGACGAAGGGTACGAGGTGGCGGTCGCAGGCGAGGGTCTGCAGGCTCTGATCTCGGCGCGTGAGGCGCCTCCGCGGCTCGCCGTGGTCGATGTCATGCTGCCGGGCATGTCGGGCTTCGAGCTGTGCCGCAGGCTTCGCCTGCTCGATCCGTCGATCCGCGTGCTCATGCTCACGGCGCGCGACGACGTCGACGACAGGGTGCGAGGTCTCGACGCTGGTGCCGACGACTATCTCACCAAGCCGTTCGCGTTCTCCGAACTCGCCGCCAGGCTGCGCACTCCTGCGGCGGAACGTGACCACGCCGCAGACCCGCCTGCAGGCGGGCGGCATCGAACTCGACCTGCTCGACTCCACGGTCACCGTCGACGGCGGCGACGTGCACTTCAGCCCCAAAGAGTTCGCCCTGCTGCGTCTGCTCATGCAGCACCTGGGCGAGACGGTGACGCGAGCGGCAATCCTGGGCGAGATCTGGGACGCGCCCGATCGGACGCGCGCGAACATCGTCGATCAGTACGTCAGCTATCTGCGCAAGAAGCTCGGCGGGTCGGAGGCCGGGGTGCGGATCGTCACGGAGCGCGGTGTCGGGTTCCGTCTGTCGGAGACCTGATGCGGTTCGCAGACGGGATGTCGATACGCATGCGCATCACCCTCGGCACCCTCCTTCTCGCGGCGGCGGTCTTCACCTGTGCGGCGGTGGTCGTGCACGCGCTCGTGAAGAACCTGCTGATCGACTCCACGGCGTCGCTGCTCGACGCCGACATGATCTCGTTCGAGACCTCGCTCGTGCTCGAGCCCTACGATGACGTCGATATTCCTCCGGAGGGTCAGCTCATTCTGGTGGTGGATCCGAGCGGCACCGAGCACGCGTCGACGATCCCGGCTGCACTGCGCACCGAACTCGGCGACGCTCAGAAGCTGCCTGTGGGATCGCGGGGCATCAGCGTCGGCGACAGCAGATATCTGGTGGGCGTGGAGCAGGTGCGGAACGCGGTTGGCACCTGGACGGTCGTCGGTGCTCGGGATCAGAGCTCGGACGATCTCGTGCTCTCCTGCCTGACCAGCGGCATGGTCGCCGGGGCCGTGGCGCTGGTCGGAGCTTTCGCGCTGCTGTCGTGGTCGCTGACCGGCGCGGCACTGCGTCCGGTCGAGCGCCTCAGGCGCAGCGCCGAGCAGATCGTGGACTCGGGGAGCGACAGTCTCTTGCCGGAGACTCCGGCAAGAGACGAGATCCAGCAGCTGGCCTCAACCCTCAACCGCCTCATCGAAGATCTCCACGCCTCTGTCGCGCGCGAACGCCAGATGGTGTCCGACGCGAGTCACGAACTGCGCACGCCCCTCGCGATTCTGCGGGGCCGGCTCGAACTGCTGCGCACCGGCGATCGCAGCCGGCTCGACGAGGACATCGCCGAGGCGGAGCGGGCGGCGCAGAGGCTCTCGCGCACCGCCACCGACCTGCTGGAGCTGTCGCGGCTCGAGGCGTCCGGCAGCCGCGCGGCGGCGGCTCTCGCCGAACTGATCGACGAGACCGGCCGCGCGGTCGATCGCGCGCGATTCGTCTGCGCCGACCGAGGCATTCGCATCGAGCTCTCCGTGTCCGGTGCGGTCAGGCAGACCCGTGCGGTCGCGATTCGCCCGTCGACCTTCGGCCGCATCGCCGACAACCTCTTGGAGAACGCCGCCGCGGCGGTCGAACCCGGCGGCAGCATCGAGGTGCGGCTCGGCGTCGCCTCCGACGAGGTGACGCTGTCGGTCGCCGACAGCGGCGGCGGAGTGCCCGAGGCGTTTCTGCCGCACGCCTTCGACCGCTTCTCGCGCGCCGACGACGCGCGGAGCGGCAGACCGGGAGCGGGTCTCGGCCTCGCGATCGTCGCCGCTGCGACGCACGCGGCGGGCGGCCGGGTCGCGCTCGAGAACCGCCCGAGCGGTGGGGCGGTCGCAACCGTGCGGCTTCCGCTGGGAGAATCCCTGCGCCGCGCTCGCGCGATCGCTCAAAACGCGGAAGACTAGTGTTCTGCGTCGGGAGTTGCTTTGCATAGACTGGTGCTCTCGGGGTGTCTCGCAAGGCGGAGGAGGAGGCTTTGCTGGTGGCAAAGTTGACGACGACAACGCGGCGAGACGCGGCGAGAGTGCCGGGATATGTGAAGCGAATTTCCGGCGCAGGACACTAAAGCCTATGACTGCGTCGGTTTCGAGGTCTGCGTTGGTGCTACTGGTGATCGGCCTGATCGTTGGTCTGGCCGGCTGCTTCCGCATCGACGGGGCGTCGAAGAACACCGCCGAGGAGGCGAACCTGCTGGCGGCGCGGTCGGCGGTGCTCGCCGTGCCGGGCGTGACCGGCGGCGACGTCGAGGTCTCGTGGCCGGGCAGCTTCTCCTCCTGGTACTTCACGTGCGGCCTCGAGAGCGACGCGGCGACGCGGGACGAACTCCTCGCGATCCTCGAAGACGTGGGGCGAGCGGTGGTAGACACCGTCGACCCGAGCCACGACCCCGTGATCCAATGCCGGCTCTCGAACGGGATCGATACCGTCGACTTCGCAGACATCGTCGGCGGCTCCAGCATGTACGACCTCAGGCAGCACTACGGCCCCTGAATCGCCGGGCCGCCGCTCGCGCGACCGGCCGAAACGCGGCACACTAGAGCGCATGACCGCGTCAGTTTCGAAGCCCGCACAGCTGAGCCGCCCGGACGGCTCTCCCATTCGCGCGCTCGTCGTCGACGACGAGCGCAACCTCAGCGAACTGCTGAGAATGGCGCTGGGGGCCGAGGGGTGGGACGCCAGGTCGGCCTCGAACGGGCAGGAGGCGCTGAACATGATTCGCGAGTTCGCGCCCGACCTGCTCGTGCTCGACATCATGATGCCGGGCCTCGACGGCATGGAGGTGCTGAAGCGAGTGCGCGCGAACGGCAACGACGTTCCGGTGCTCTTCCTCACGGCGAAAGACGCCGTGGAGGATCGCATCGCGGGCATCTCCGCCGGTGGCGACGACTACGTCACCAAGCCGTTCAACCTGGAAGAGGTCATCGTGCGCCTCCGCGGCATGGCGCGCCGGCACATCGCGATGGCCGTCGACAACGATTCGCGACTGCGCGTCGGCGACCTCACCCTCGACGAAGAGAGCTACGAGGTGGAGCGCGGCGGAACCCCCATCGCGCTCACCGCGAAAGAGTTCGAGCTGCTGCGCTACCTCATGCAGAACCCGCGGCGGGTGCTCAGCAAGGCCCAGATCCTCGACCACGTGTGGAACCACGACTTCGGCGGCAAATCCAGCGTCGTCGAGATCTACATCTCGTACCTGCGCAAGAAGCTCGACCCCCTCGGAGACCCGCTGATCCACACCGTTCGCGGTGTCGGCTACACCATCAAACCGTAGCGCTCCCGAGACGGGCTTACTGATCGCGCCGATAGGGACTACGGCTGCGGTGCGGTGAATAGAAATCTGGCTGCGTTGTCGTTGGAATCTTCACCACCAGTGAAGCCTTCCTCCTCCGCCTTGCCAGATTTCTATTCACCGCATCCTCGTACCGCAGCCCCTATCGGCGCGATCAGTTAGACGATCATCACGAGGCGATCATCAGACGGCGCAAATGATCGGGGGCGACAATAGCCTCGTGGCAACTGCGAACCCCGAGATCCCGAGCGCGACGAAGCGGCGGCGCAGGTGGACCCTGCGGCGCAAGCTCGTGGTCGGCACGAGCGCCCTCATGGCGGCCGCGCTGCTGGTCACCAGCCTGGCGACGATCATCGCGCTGCGCTCGTTCGTGTTCGAGCGCCTCGACGCGCAGGTGCTGGAGGGTCTCGACTTCGCGACCGGGCCGCGCGGGCCGATGGGGGCGCAGGGGCAGGATCCCGGCGCACCGCCCGGCGGAGGGTACACGCCGCAGCCCGATACGCAGCCCGGTGCCTCGCCGCAGCCGGGCACCTCGGGCGGCCTGTCCGGCTCTTCGGAGTCGTCGGTCACGGCGAACCAGGGGCCCGCCGCCCGCATCGGATCGCTGCAGGTCATTCTCGCGGAGGACGGTTCGGCCATCAGCTCGAGCTACACGCTCGCCGACGGCACTGAGGTCACGCTCACCGACGACCAGATCGGTGCCCTCGCGGACGCGGCGACCGCTGAGCGCGTGCCGACGACGGTCGATCTCGGCTCCGATCTCGGCTCGTTCCGCGTCGCCTCGGAGCGCGTGGCCGACGCCTCGGGGGAGAGGATCGTCATCGCCGGGAACTCCATCCGCGATGCCACCGCCACCACCGGCGCGCTGGTGATGATCCTCGTCGCCGTCGGCGGGAGCATTCTGCTGATCGCGATCATCGGCATCTCGCTGCTCGTCGCGCGCAACCTGCGGCCGCTCGACCGCGTCGCCGACGTCGCGCAGCGCGTGTCGGGCCGGCACCTCTCCGCCGGAGACGTGGAGATTCCGGAACGGGTCGACGCGGCCGACACCGACGGCGACACCGAGGTCGGTCGCGTGGGGAAGTCGCTGAACGAGCTGCTGGGCCACGTCGAGTCGGCGCTCGCCGCGCGCCAGCACAGCGAGGATCAGCTGCGCCGCTTCATCGCCGACGCCAGCCACGAACTGCGCACCCCGCTGGCGAGCATTCGCGGCTACGCGCAGCTGTCTCTGCGCGGCGCGGAACCGATGACGGCGACGCAGCGGCGATCCCTCGACCGCATCGAATCCGAGTCGGAGCGCATGAGCGCCCTCGTCGACGACCTGCTGCTGCTCGCCCGCCTCGACGCCGGTCAGACCCTGAACTTCGGCACCGTCGAGCTCTCGCTGGTGGCCATCGACGCCGTCAGCGACGCCCACGCGGTCGATCCGACCCGCACGTGGGAGCTCGACATCTCGGAGGAGCTGATCAGCGCGCCGGGCGACGAGAACCGCATTCGCCAGGTGCTGGCGAACCTGCTGCGCAACGCGCGAACCCACACCCCTCCCGGCACGGTCGTCACCGTCTCGCTCGCGCGCGACGCCACACACGCGATCCTGCGCGTCGCCGACGACGGGCCCGGCATCGACCCCGAGGTGCGCGACCGGCTGTTCGACCGCTTCGTGCGGGGCGATCAGGCCCGCAACCGCGACGCGGGCAGCACGGGGCTGGGCCTGTCGATCGCCCACGCGATCACGACCGCGCACGGCGGCACGATCACCGCCGAGAGCGCGCCGGGCGGTGCCGTCTTCACGGTTCGGCTGCCCCTCGAAGCGACGCCGGAGTGAGAGATCGGCCCGGATTCTGTGGTGCCAGGCCCGGCGTTTGGCCGGGTGTTCGGAGCGGCGTCTGGCCGGGCATCTGGCCCGGTGCTCGGCTCCGAGTGCTACGGTGAGGCATGACCACCATTCACGCCACGGGCACCAGCGAGATTCACCTTCGGGCCGAGCGCGCCACCGTCACAGCGGGCGTCTCAGTCACCTCGCGCGACCGCGCAGAGAGCATCGCCGCGGCGACCCGCCTGCACAACTGGGTGGTGCAGCGCGCCGAGCAGCTGCGCGCGAGCGGCGACGCGACCTGGCACGCGGCCGACCCCGTCAGCACCTGGAGCCACAAGAGCTACGCCGAGGGAACCGAGCAGACCGTCGTCATCGACCACACGACGTCGAGCCGGGTGCGCGTCAAGCTGTCGAACCTCGACCTCGTGAGCGAATTCGTCACCGAACTCTCCGAGGCGGGGCTCCAGACCGATGTCGCCTGGAGCCTCACCGAGGCCTCGCGGCGCGCGTGCGAGCGGCGCGCCCGCAAGGCCGCCGTCGACGAGGCGCGAGCGGTCGCTGACGACTACGCGGAGGCGCTGGGGCAGCGCATCGCGGCGGTCGTGAGCATCTCGGATGCGCCCGTCGGGGGCGGCTTCCCCGTGCAGGCGCGGTTCGCCGCCGCATCCTTCGAGGGGGAATCAGCCGCCGTGACCGTCGCCGAGATCACGGTGAGCGCCACCGTCGCCGGGGTGTACGAGGCCTAAGCGCTCTGACCAACTTTCTGAGGGGCGGGACGCCGGGTTCTCGAGCGGCGGGAGTATCAGGGCGCGAGGTGGCCCGTCAGCGCCATCGTGCCGAGCGTCGTGATCGCCACCAGCAGCGAGAGGATCCCGCCGAGCAGCAGCGGCCTGAGGCCCGCCGAGCGGATAGCCCGAAGGTCGGTCGACAGCCCGATCGCCGCGAGTGCGGTGGCGACGAGGAACACGCTCACCTCGGTCATTGCCGATGAGGCGGCCGGGGAGATGATCCCGGTCGAACTGACCCCGGCCAGCAGCACGAAGCCGACGAGGAACCAGGGCACCAGCCGCACCACCCGGCTCGCCGTGAGCTTCTGGCCTCCTCCCTCGCGGCGTCCCTCGAGCACCGCGAGGGAGATGCTGATCGGGATGATCATGAGGGTGCGCACGAGCTTCACCACCACCGCGAAGCCGAGTGCGGAGGCGCTGAACACGCTCGCGGCCGCCACGACCGAACTCGTGTCGTTGACCGCGGTGCCGGCGAACAGGCCGAACGCGTGCGGGGTCATGCCGAGCGCGTGGCCGACGGCGGGGAACACCACGACGGCGAGCATGTTGAAGAGAAACACCGTCGAGATCGCGTAGGAGATGTCTGAGCTGCGGGCGCGAATGATCGGCGACACCGCCGCGATCGCGGATGCTCCGCAGATGCCGGTGCCCACGCCGATCAGCGTGCGAATGTCGCGCTCGACCCCCATGGCGCGTCCGATGAGCCACGCAGCGAGCAGGCACACGGTCAGCGAGCTGAGCATGACCGGAAGCGACTCCGCACCGACCTCGACGATGCTCGCCAGCGAGAGCTGCGATCCGAGCAGCACCACGGCGCACTGCAGCACGAACTTGCTCGAGTAGCCGATGCCGGCAACGATTCGCCCGCCGGGCTTTCTCACGAGCGCGACCACCACGCCGATCACGACCGCGGGGATCGCCGACCCCAGTATCGGCAGAGCCCGCCCGACCGCCGTCGCCACCGCCGCGATCAGCACGCACAGCAGCAGGCCGGGCCACACCTCCGCGGCACGGCGGAGAAGCCTCTGCGGGAGGGTGGAGACGGGACAAAGCTGCATGGGGAACATTCTGCACCCGCGGGAGCGGGATCCGGAGCTGAGGAGGGGCCTCGAGAGTCGGAAAAAGCGGGTTTCGCGCGCGTTCCAGCCGCTTTTTCCGCCTCTCGGCGAGGGGGAGGGCGGGAGGGGCAGGGGTCGCGCGGGGAGGCCCAGGGGCGCGGGGAGTCTCAGGCCCGGGACATCACGACGTGGATCACACCGGAGGGAGAGCTGACGCTCTCGACGCGGTTGAAGTTGGCCTCGATGCCCTCCAGCCCCTCCCACAGGTTGACGCCGCGACCGACGACGATGGGCACCACCACGAGGTGGAGGTAGTCGATGAGATCTTCGGCGAGGAACTCCTTGACGGTGGTCGGCCCGCCGCCGATTCTGATGTCGCCCGGCGCGAGCTCGTGGGCGGCCGCGATCGCCTCCCGCGGCGACGCGTTCAGAAAGTGGAAGGTGGTGTCGGAGACCCGCAGGGGCGGCCGCGGGTGGTGGGTGAGCACGATCACCGGGGTGTGGAACGGCGGGTTGTCGCCCCACCAGCCCTGCCAGTCGTCGTCCGGCCAGGGGCCGCGGGAGGGCGCGAACTTGTTGCGTCCCATGATCTCGACGCCGATGCCGTCGGCCCAGCCGCGCACGAACGCGGCGTCGACGCCCTCGGAGACTCGGCCGCCCCCGTGAACCGCGCTGCCCATCGGGGTGTCGAAGAACCACTCCATGAGCCGCGCCCCGACGTGGCCGAAGGGGGCTTCCAGGCTCTGGCCGTCTCCCGTCGCGTATCCGTCGAGTGAGACCGCCAGGTGATGTACGCGCTGGGCCATGTCGTGCTCCTTCGTCTCGGGTGTTCGGGATCCGGGGTTCCGGATCCGGGTGCGAACGTTCGTCGGGTGTTTTCTAGAAGAGTCGCGCAGCGGCGTGCTCGGGCGGCTCCTCCAGATCCAACAGCCGCCGCTTGCGCTCCAGGCCGCCCGCGTAGCCGGTCAGCGACCCGTCGGCACCGACGACGCGGTGGCAGGGGATGAGAATGCTCACCGGGTTGCGCCCCACGACCTGCCCCACGCGCTGCGCCAGCCGTCGATTCCCCATCCGCTCCGCGAGCACGCCGTAGCTCGTGGTCTCGCCGTAGGGAATGTCGCGCAGCATGGCCCAGACCCGCTCGGAGAACTCGTCGCCCTCCGTGGCGACCGGCACTTCGAACTCGCGGCGCGCGCCCGCCAGATACTCCTCCAGCTCGCGAACGGTGCGCGCGAACAGCTCGTCCCGATCGCCGTCGACGGGTTCGCCGAACGCCGACTCCTCGGGCAGGTGCCAGTGCCCGGGAAAGTAGAGGCCGGTCAGTGCGTCGCCCCGAGCTACGAGTCTGAGCTCGCCGATCCCGGTCTCGACCACGGCGTTTCTCGTCTCCATGCCGCCAGCATACGCCGCCGCGGGCGGGCGCGGCTCCGATGCCTGCGATGCCCGCGAGAGGCCGTGAGAGGCCGCGAGGGGCCGCGGGTGCTTGAATGGATCGAAGACCTCGACCGAAAAGGGAGCGCGAAATGTCTCACCGCTTCGCCGTTGGCGACCACGTGGCCTGGAACTCCGAGGCGGGCCACGTCTCGGGCAGAATCATTCGGGTGCACACCTCTGACTTCGACTACAAGGGCCACACGCACCGGGCATCGCCGAGCGACCCGCAGTACGAGATCAAGAGCGACAAGACCGACCACATCGCGGCCCACAGGGGGAGCGCGCTGCACCTCCTCGACGAGCGATGATCGGGGTCGCTGGGTATCCCTGCGCGACGCTCGGGATCGCAGACCGCCCGTGAGCGAGGCGGTGACGGGCGGGGCACCGGTGCGCAAGCCCCTGTTTACGATCGGGCACTCGAACCGCTCGCTCGCGGAGTTCATTGCGCTGCTCCACGAGTCGAGTATCGAGCTGGTGGTCGATGTGCGCAGGCTGCCGGGATCGACGCGGTACCCGCAGTTCAACGAGGACGTGCTCGCCGATGCGCTCGCCGCCGAGAGAATCGGGCTGCGCCGCGCCGAGGGGCTGACCGGCCGTCGGCCCGTCAGCAAAGACGTCGCCTTCGCGGTCAACGCGTGGTGGAAGAACCGCAGCTTTCACAACTACGCCGATCACGCGCTCTCCGCGGAATTCGGTCTCGCTCTGGCCGAGCTGCGCGAGTGGGGTGCGGATCGGCGCTCCGCCGTGATGTGCTCCGAGGCGGTCTGGTGGCGGTGCCACCGCCGCATCATCGCCGACTACCTGCTCGCGGGCGGCAGCGAGGTCTTCCACATCATCGGCAAGAACAGCGTCGACGCCGCGCGCCTCACGCCCGAGGCCGTCGTCGAGCCGGGCGGGAGCCTCACCTATCCGGCCTGATCGGACGCGATCAGTAAGAAAATTTCTCCGGGTCTGTCGATCTCGACGGGTCTCGTGCGTCATTATAGTGTCGGGCCACTCGGTTCGGCATTCGTCGTCGCGAGAGCGCGCCACGCGCACCCGCGACGGGTAACCTGAGGAGGAGTCATGAAGTACGCACTGCTGCTGATGGGGCACGTGAACGATCCGGCGTGCGGCGAGGAGGGCGGCGCGAACCCCGAGGAGTTCTTCGCCTTCGACAGCGAGATCACCGAGGCCGGCGTCGTCGTGTCGTCTTTCGCCCTCGAAGACCCCGAGTACGGGGTGCGGGTCGGCAGCGACGAGAACGGCGACCGCGTCGTGTCGTCGGGCCCCTTCGCCGAGGTGCGCGAGTTCGTGGGCGGCACCTACATCATCGAGGTCGCGAACATCGACGAGGCGATCGAGTGGGCGCGCAGGAGCCCCGGCTCCGCGCCGGGCGGTCACGTGGAGATTCGCCCGGTCGCCCCGTACTGAGCGGCGTCGAACGATGCGTCTCGAGCAGGGGAGGGGCACCGGGGGTTCAGCGACTCCCGGCCCCGCTCAGGCTGACGCCGGTGCCGGTGCCGGTGCTGCTGCAGGTGCTGCTGCAGGTGCCGGTGCTGGTGCTGCTGCCGGTGCCGGTGCAGGTGCCGACCCCGGTGCGAGCACCCCGGGCGCGGCCCCGAGCACGGCCCGCGTCGCGGCCGTGCGCGGGGCCGTCGCGGGGATCGGCCGCGACGCCCGAACCCGCATTCTGGCCGCGCTCGCGCGCCGCTTCGGCGACCTCGACCTCGCCGAGGACACGGTTCAGGAGGCGTTCGCGCAGGCGCTGCGAACGTGGCCGGAAGCCGGGATACCCGATTCGCCGGAGGCGTGGCTCATGACGACCGCCAAGCGGAAGGCGCTCGACGCCGTGCGACGCGAGAGCGTGCTCGCCCAGAAGCTCGCCCGCCTGCGGGTCGAGGAGGAGCGAGCGCCGATCCCGGTCGCGCTCGCGGATCCTGCCGAGCGCGCTGCCGACGAGGGGAGCGATCCCGTGCCCGATGACCGCCTCGGGCTGTTCTTCGCGTGCGCGCACCCGGTGATGGCACCCGAGGACAGGATCGCGCTCACGCTTCGCTTTCTCGCCGGATTCACGACCGCGGAGGTCGCGCACGCCCTGCTCGTGCCGGTGCCGACGATGCAGCAGCGAATCGTGCGCGCGAAGCGCCGCATTCGCACCCTCGGCGTCCCCTTCGACGCGCCGCGCAGCGGAGACCTGCCGCAGAGGCTCGCCAGCGTGCAGCGCGTCGTGTACCTGCTCTACGCGGAGGGGTTCGCCCGCTCGACGGGCACCGCGCACGTGCGGGAGGATCTCACCGCCGAGGCGGTGCGGCTGGCGCGAGTGCTCCGCGCGCTGATGCCGGAATCCGCCGAGGTGACGGGCATGCTCGGGCTGCTGTTGCTGACGGAGGCTCGCCGCCCGGCGCGCACGGATGCCGAGGGGCGGCCGATCCCGCTCGCCGACCAGGACCGGTCGCTCTGGGATCGCGAGCTGATCGGCGAGGGGATCGCCCTCGCCGAAACGGCCGCCGGCACTCGGGGTGCCGGGCCGTACGCGATGCAGGCCGCCATCGCCGCGGTGCACGCGGAAGCCGATAGCTTCGAGACCACCGACTGGGCTCAGATCGCGGTGCTCTACCGGCTGCTGGAAGCGCGCGAACCCGGGCCGGTGGTGAGCCTCGGGCGGGCCGTCGCGCTGGGCCGGGCGCTCGGTCCTGTCGAGGGCATCCGCCGCCTCGACGCACTCGCCGCTGATGCGGTGCTCGCGCGGTTTCGGCCGTTCCACATCGCGCGGGCCGTGACCCTGGAGGAGCTGGGAGACGGTGCGGGGGCGATCCTCGCCTACCGCCGCGCCCTCGAACTGCCGGGCAACGGGGCCGAGAGCGACTTTCTCGCGGCCGCGCTCGCCGGGCTCGACGGCGTT
The DNA here is from genome assembly GCA_047973175.1 of Leucobacter sp. Lineage (GTDB taxonomy): Bacteria > Actinomycetota > Actinomycetes > Actinomycetales > Microbacteriaceae > Leucobacter. The sequence continues at coordinate 23,488 of JBKEBN010000039.1, read as the reverse complement.
GGAGTCGCGGGCGACAGAGCGCCATGAGCGGCACCACCCTGATGCCGCGATCCCGTGCCGGATGAGGGGCGCTGCGGTGTCTCAGGGGCGCGGCGATCTCTCAGGAGTGCTCCCGCAGCCGATCCCGGTGCGCTCGCACCCTACCGATGAAGCCCTCGAAGCGGTGGAACGTCGTCTCGTCGAGGTCGAAGCGCAGCACCCGGAAATGAAAGTTCACGCCGCGGGATCGCAGCGTCACCCCCGTCGCGCCGCGGCGGGGCTTCACCTCGACGGTCAGGTATTCGATGTCGTAGACGAAGACGCCCGGCTCCCACCGCTCGGTTGCGACGGTGACGAGGTGTCGATCCCAGGTGAGGTGCAGGTCGTCGGCGAGGGCGATGCGCTCGTAGGGGAGTGCTGGTTCGGTCACGGCTGCTCCGATGGCTCGGGTGCGGGTGCGGGTGCGGGTGCGGGTGCGGGTGCTGGGGCTGAGGCGGGTGCGGGGGCTGGATCGCGGCGACGCCGCACGACGGTCGTGATCCCGCGCGCGAGCAGCAGCCCGCCGACGGCCCACGAGATCAGCGTGAGCTCGATCGACACCGCGAAGGGGTCTGCGGCCCAGTGCGGGCTGCCGGTGAGCATCGCGCCGGCGGCGACGTACCAGAGCGACACCGCGAGAATCGCGCCGCAGCAGTCGAGCGTCGCTCTCGCGGCGACTCGGCGCGCGGCCGTCGCCGGGGTCGAGGCCGGCCTCCTGCGGTCGCGGCGGGAGCGCAACCGGCCGACGAGCAGCACGCAGCCGACCGCCGCGGCACCGAACGCCGCGAAGACGGCCGCGGTGACGGCGGCCGGCTCACCCGCGGCACCCTCCGGTTGTGCACCGCCGAGAGCGACCGCCGCGGCCAGCGCGGGGGCGGTCTGGTCGTACATCGCGCCGTTCGCAGCCTGCACGACCACCGCGGCCTGACCATCTTTCGGCCGCAGGTGCAGGTGCGCGAAGAAGCCGTCGGTGCGCCCGACGTGGGCGGCGACCGGGTGCTCCTCGGTGCCGCCGATGCCCCAGCCCAGGCCGTAGCCCGCGGTATCGGGGGCCGCGGCACCGGGCGCTGAGGTCGGCGTGTGCTCGGTCAGCATCGCGCGAACGCTGTCGGTGCTGAGCAGGCGAGTGCCGTCGTCGGCGGTTCCGCCCCGCAGCAGCATTCGTGCGAACGCCGCGAGGTCGCGCGCGGTCGAGACGGTGTAGCCGTCGGGTGCCGCGCCCGTCGGCACGGTCTCGCGAACGGAGACCGGCAGGCCGAATGCGAGGCGGTGCCCCTCTGCTGCGACCCGCTGCGCCACGCGCGGATCCGCGCTGGAGTCGCGCATTCCGAGCGGGGCGAACAGCTCGCGGTCGAGGTGCTCCGCGAACGGTTCTCCGCTCACCGCCTCGACGATCGCGCCGAGGATCGCGTAGTTCAGGTTCGAGTACTCGAAGGGGGCGGTGCCGCTCTGGATCGTGCGCGGTGCGTCGTTCGCCGCTGCGGCGCGATCCGCGATCGAGAGCCCGGGATCGCGCCGCGCGTCGAGCCCGGCCTCACCGCCGAATCCGCTCGTGTGAGTGAGCAGCTGCGCGACGGTGACGGGCTCGGCGTCTCGCGGGCGAAAGCCCGGCAGGTAGTCGCCCGCCGCGGCGTCGAGTCGAACCTCGCCCGCATCGACCAAGCGCATGACGGCGGCAGCGGTGAGGGGTTTGCTCACCGAACCGATGAGAAACCGGGTCTCGGCGTCGGCCCCGCCCGTGCCTCCCGAGGCGGTGCTGAGTTCGACGGCGGCAGTGGGTTCGGCGGTGGCCCCCGCCGGTTCGATCACGGCCCAGGCAGCCGCGGCCTGAGCGCTCGGAAGGAGCGAGGTGCGGGCGAGCGCGTCGCCCATGATCCCGTCCCACCGCTCAGCGGCCGCACTCGGGGACGCCGGGTGCGGGAACGCCGCGCCAGGAAGCGCCGTTGCGAGCGACGCGAGAACGATCCCGAACGCGAGGGGCGCTCGCCGCAGAACGGCGAGTGCGCGGCCGAGAGCTGCGCTGCCGAATCCCGGTCGGGAGGTGGTGTGCATGGTCTGTCCTGTGATCGTTCGCGGAGTGCGAGGCGGATGGGCGAGGGGGCGGGCGCGGAGCGGATCCGCGGTGCTCTCGTGCAATTCGCAGGGGAATGATGCACAATGTCAACATAACTAAATCTGGTTAGTTTATTGGTGGCGCTCTAGTGCCAGGGCAGAATCTTGCCAGTCCGAAAGGTGGTTCCACATGGCTCCCTTCCACGAGTCCCAGGATCCGATTCGCGTCGGCCGCCTCGAACCGCTCGTGCGCAGGCACGCGGAGGCGCTGATCCCGCTCATGCGGGTTCGCCCCCGAAGCCGCGACGCCGCGGCCCTGCTGCTCGGCGGCGAGGGCGAGGGGAGCGCCGCCACGCGCGCGGAGGCCGAGGCGACGATCGACGCGCTGATCCACGCGGGCTTCGCCACCGAGGAGAACGGCGCGCTCGAATTCATCTCGCCAGAGACGGTGATCGGCGAACTCGCCTCCGCCCAGCTCGCGCACGAGCAGCGGGTGCTCGGCGACCTGGTCGAGCTCATCTCGGGGCTGCCCGAGCTGTCGCGAGCCTGGCAGCTCGGCTCCGCGCCCGCCGGGCAGGAGATTCAGGGCGAGATCACCCAGGGGGCCGACACCGCGATGCAGCGGTGGTTCGAGATCGCGTCGCGCGTGACGCCGGGCACCCCGAGTGCGGTGCTGCCCGACATGGCGTGGATTCACGAGTACGTCGTGCCGCTGCTCGGCAGCCTGGAAGGGGCGCTCGCGTCGGGCGAGTACGAGATCAGGTACCTGTTCCACCACTCCGCGCTCGACGACGAGCGGGATCGTGCGGCCCTCGACGCGATGGTCGGCATCGGCATCACGGTGCGCCTCGCGCCGCGGCTGCCGAGCTGGTTCTACGTGGATCAGCGCGTCATGGCAGCGCTCCCCACGACCTGGGGCGCGGATTCGCCCGTCGGCATGGCCATGATCTACGCCTCCCCGGTCGTCTTGGCGATGCACACCCTCTTCGAGTCGCTCTGGGCCACCGGGGTGCCCTATCCCCAGACCTCGAGCGGTTGGCAGTCGGTGCTGGAACTCCTCGGAGAGGGCAAGACCGACGAGCAGGTCGCCGAGATTCTCGGCATCGGGCTGCGCACCGTGCGGCGGCGCATCGCCGACGCGATGGACGAGTTCGGCGCGACCTCCCGCTTCGAACTCGGCGCGGCCTGGGCCGCGGGGCGGTCGTGAGCGGCGCGGTCGTGAGCGACGCTGCCGTGAGCGGCGCGGCCGCGCTGGCGGCGACGCTGCGCGACGGCACGGTGCTCGAACTCCTGCTGCGGTTGCAGCGGGGCAAGCCGCGCACCATCGAGCAGATCCGCGAGATCGCGCCCGCCCACATCGACCTCGGTGCGGCTCTCACCGCGCTCGAACGGGTGGGCCTGGTGCGCGTCGACCGCGACGGCCTGCGCGTCGAACCGCCCGAGGGGATCGTCGCGGCGGCGGTGAGCGAAGAGCTGGCGAGCCAGCACCGGCGGTTGGGCGAGTGGCGGGAGCTTCTGGGTGCGCTCGGCGCGGGCGGTGAGGGGGACAATGCGGGCGCGGGGGCGGAGGCTGGCGGTGATGCGGGCACGGGCGAGCGTGCCGGCGACGAGGCCGCGGCGCTCGGTGATTCTCCGCCCGGTGCCTCCCCGATCGAGGGGGCTCCGCTCGGCTTCAATGTCGGAGCTTCGGACGCGCACTGGACGCGAGCTTTCGACGGAGCGTCGGCGGGGGTGCGGGCCGCGATCCCCGATGCGGGCCGCGTGCGGGAGTGGCTCGCCGGGTGGATCGCCTCCGGCCCCCAGGCCCCGCCCCTCGATTCGGCCTCGCTGCTGTTCGGGGCCCGGCAGCTCATCGACCGCGAGCTCCGTGAACTGCTGAGCGCCCTGGTGGCGGCGGGCGCGCGCGTGAGGATCGCGGGCACGGTGCCGTCGTGGCTGCTGCTCGTCCCTTCCGGGTGCGCGGTGCTCTCGGCGGAGGGCGGCAACAGGCCGCTCTCGGGCACGTTCTCCACGGAGGAGGAGGCTGTGACGCGCGCGCTCGGGGCGGTGTTCGACGCCTGGTGGGCGAGCGCGCTCGGCTACCCGCTCGGCGGCGGGACGGTCGACGGCGCCCTCGCGCTCCGGGGGCAGGGATTGCGCGACGAGGAGGCCGCGCGAGTGCTCGGCGTGTCCACGCGCACGCTGCAGCGTCGGCTCGCGCAGTTGATGGAGGAGATCGGTGTGCGCTCGCGCTTCGAGCTGGGGGCATGGTGGGCGCGATCGCTTACCTCGATTACCGAATAGGATTAGTTTAATTGTCCGTGACCGATGAGCGTGCCGTGCCGCAGCGACGGCGGGTGCGAGTCGACAGCGAAATGAGGCGCGTCCATGGCGAGACCCAAGGTGGCCATTCTCTCCCGCGATCGCATTGTGCGTGCGGCCCTTGAGATCGCCGACGATCACGGGCGGCTGACGATGGCGCAACTGGCCAAGCACCTCGGCGTCACTTCGCCGTCTCTCTACAATCACGTCGATGGCCTCGACGGGGTGCTCGAGCTCATGCGCGAGGCGATCCACCTCGAACAGGGGCCGAAGATCGATCGTTCGTGGCCGTGGCAGGAGGTCGTGCGGCACGTCGCCTACCACGATCGCGATTCGATCGGGCAGCACCCGTGGCTCGCGGCCGACCTCATGATCTCGCAGGTCACGGCCGAGGAGCCGCTCGAGTCGGTGATCTCCTTCGCCGAGGTGCTCCGCGACGCGGGTTTCACTGCCGAGGACGTGTACCTGGTGATCGGCGCGGTCGACCTGCTCACGGCCGGCGGTGCGCTCGACCTCGGGGCTCCCGAGCGCGTGTATCCGATCGAGGTCGAGCTCGCGGAGAACGCTCTCGGGGAGTCGCTGCGCGTCAATCCGCGAGGTCGCGAGCGGGCCGACGCGGTGTTCGCGTTCGCGGTGGAGTCGCTCGTTTCGGCTCTCGAGCAGCGGCTCGCGGAGCGTCGCGATCCCGACGCGTCCTCCTCGGCGCGGAACCTCGACGGGGCGGTCGTCGAACGAGAATAATGCAGAGTGTGCAATTATGCACATTGTCAGTTCGATCCCCTATGGTGGAGCTATGGCTGGGCGAGAGACACCCCTGCCCGGCACTCGCCAAGAGCGCCGGAAGGCGGCAACGCGCGCCAAAATTCTCGACGCCGCGGAGCGCCTGTTCGGCGAGCGGGGCTACGCCGACACCTCGATCGAAGACATCTCCGAGGCGGCCGACGTGGCCGTGCGCACCATCTACACGCACTTCCCCTCGAAGGCCGCGATCATGCTCGCGGCCTTCGACAGCTGGGTCGACACCTTCGTGGCGGCGGTGCTGGAGCGCCCGGTCGACGAGCCGGTGGCCGACACGGTGCGCGAGGCGCTGCGAGCCGTTGAAGCGGCGGGGTGGGCGGATCACCCAGAGGATCGCGACACCCCCGTGCACCCGATGGTCGGGCACCTGCACTCCGGCGCTCCCGACATCGCCGGGCACGTGATGCAGCGGTGGATGCGCGAGATGGATCGCATCGCCAGAGACGCGATCGAGCGGGGCGACTACGAGCCCGGCTCGCTCGAGCCCCAGGCCCGGGCGGTCGCGATGTTCGCCGCCTGGATCTCGGCGCTGTCGGCTGCGGGCGGGCGGGAGCGCGGCCGCGAGCTGCCCGAGGGAGCGACCGGCCACGGCATCGGGATCGAAGTGCTCGGGCTGATCGCGAGCGGCTCAATCTAGGCTTTCGTGATAAACGCCAACGGGCGGCACCCGGTGTTCGCCGAATGCCGCCCGTTAGGGTGCGCACAGATCAGTCGAGCTCGGTGATCGTGCCGCCGTTCGCAAGAACCCACTCGGCGGTGGGTTCATCGGGCATCGGCTCGATGCCCTTCAGGCGATCTTCGCTCGTGTTCTCATCTGCGGTGCCGGTCACTACGCCCTCGTTCGGGCACTTCACGGGGACGGCCCCGGCGTGCAACAGCTCGGGGATATAGTTCATGCCCGTCTCGTCTTTCCAGCTCGCCTTCAGCGGAAACATGAAGGAGTTGTCGATGATGCGAACCAGGCGGTCCGGCTGCGCGATTTCGAAGTCGCCGGTGACATGCACGTTCGATTCTTGGGCGTAGAGAATGCTCGCCCAGCCCCACACGACGGGTTCGTCGACGCCTGCCGTGTACTCGCGTTCAGTGCTCCATACGCGCTCGAACCTGCCCTCAATCGCGGCCCCGATCTTCTCCATGTCGCCGAACTTGAAGGTGAGCGAGCCACCGACCTTCGCCTCCAGTTCGTGCTTGACCTTGTCCGACCACAGGTGGCGGGCGTTCTCGTCGCGAGTCGATCCGCAGTTCCTGTACACGTGCAGCACGTGCCACTTGCTGTTCTCCTGCGCCTTGACCTCTTGCTTGGTCGATATGAACCTGCACTCCGGCTCACCGCTGCTGCAGTGCTCTTTGAGTAGGCGTTGCGCCTCGGCGTCGTCGGTGATCACCTCGGTCGGCTTCTCGTAGAGATGCACGCGGGGTTTGGGGTTGAGACCGTGCCCGCCGTCGGCGGTGAATTCGGCTTTGCAACTGTAGCGTGAACGGAGCTGTGTCTTCCAGGTGCGCGCGTCGAGCACCGAGCACTTGACGATGTTGTCGCCGACGGTCGGAATCTCGGTGTAGGTCCAGAGCAGATCGTTCGTTCCGTCGAGTCGGTAGTTGGCCTGTATTTTCGCCGTGCCCAGCACGTCGGCCTGTCGGCACCAGTCGGCGGTGCTGCTCGCCGGAATCGTGCCGGGAATCTCCGAGGCTTCCGCCCGGTATCCGCGGCAGCCGCCCGCGGTGCTTTCGTCCCCGATCTTCTTGAGGCCTGGGAGGGTGGCGATGCTCATGTGCGCGCGGGGGCCCAGGTGATCGCCTTTCAATTGCTGGTCCTGCTGTTCGGCGGGGTCTTCGGGAGCGGCCGTTTCGGGTGCTTGATCTGCGCCCTCGGGCACTTCTGGGCCCGAAGACTCCGCATCGCTGTCGGGCTCGGTGCCGGCTGTGGCGGTCGACAAGGCTTCGATATCTTCTGGTGCTGGAGCGGGTGGGATCTCGCTCGTTTCGATGAGTTGGTCTTCGGCCGGCACATCGATGGATTCGATTGCGGGATCGTCGCCGACCGCCTTACTGCTCTGGGCGAGGGTGTCGGTCGAGCAGCCGGCGGCCCCGAGGGTGACGGTCAGCGCGAGGGCGGTCGTCGTGAGAAATCGGCTGCGGAGGCGCTGATGCCGGTTGAGGGAGTTCATGTGTGCTCCTGGAAACTTGGGGTGGGTGAGTCGGCGGATCACTGCTGTGTCTGTGACGGTGTAAAGGTGGCCCCGTGCTCGACGAGCCAATCGGCATCGGGCTGGGTGGAGCCCGAGATGTAGGGCGGGTTGTTCTGCAGCACGGCCTCCCGTTCCTTGTCGTCGTGCGGCACGATGTCGTCGTTGGAACACTGCACCGGGTAAGCGAGCGAACCGGTCGACTTGGGGGTGATCGCGGTGCCGTTGCTGTCTGTCCACACCTTGCCGAGGGGGAGATCGTATTCGGCGTCGTCCATCTGGTAGGTGGCCGTGGGGGTCTTGACGATGAACTGGCCGGTGAGGTGCACGTAGTTGTCTTGCGCATAGAACCAGTTGCCCCAGCCCCACCTCACGGGCTGTTCCACCCTGGCGGTGTACGTTCGCTCGGAGGTCCAGGTGTGCTCGAACTCGCCCTTGACCTCAACGGTGAACGTCTTTTCTTTTCCGCCTCCGACGGCGAGGCTGCCGCCCACCATGATCGACCACAGGTGCCCGACCGAGTCTTCCCAGATGTGCTTGCCGCTCTCGGCGCGGGTCGAGCCGCAGTTGTCGAAGTAGCTGAGCAGTCGCCACTTCGATTCGTCGGGTGAGATGACCTCCTGCGAGGTGGCGTTGAAGGTGCAGCTGGGCTGACCCTCTGAGCAGTATTCGTCGAGAATGCGCTGTGCTTCGACGGCGTCGGTGACCTGCACGACCTTGTTCTTGTCGGTGAAGCGCACCTTCGGCATGGGGTTCCATCCGTGCCCGTTGTCTTGCAGCCACTGCTGGTCGCAGGCCCAGCTGGAATTCGTCTTCGTCTTCCACGAAATCGGATCGATGACTGAGCACTTCAGAATGTTGTCGCCCCAGTCGGGCACTTTCACGTACACCCAGGCGAGATCAGTGGTGCCCGGCAGTGTGTAGGTCACCTCGAGTTCGGGATCGCCCTTCTCTTCGAGGCATGATCTGCTGCTGCCGCCGGCCGAAACGCGCTCTACGACCATCGGTTCGTCGAAACCCTTCCAGCTGCCGCCCTGGGCGTTGTCGACGCACTGGTAGCGTTTGTCTTTGTTGGGCTTGTTGCGGTAGGTTTCGCCGCGCTTCTTCAGGTCGCCATCGGGGCTCGCGATGGTGAGGTGGATGCGGGGCAGGCGGGCCTCTTCGTGCGCCGCACCGGCCTGGAGCAGTTCGTCGGAGACGATTTCGCCGGGATCCTGATCTTCGGGAAACTCCTGCGGTGTCACCAGCTCTTCGAGTGGTTCGATCGAGTCGACGAGACTGGTCGGCTCCGAGTCTTCCTCGCCGATCACCTTGCCGCTCTGCGCCAGGTCGTCGGCCGTGCAACCCGCCGCAGCGAGGGCCGTCGCGGCGGTGAAGGCGATGATGCTGCTCCAGCGCAGGGTGCGCCGTGCAGCGTGTGGATGTCTGGAGACCCGTGTCGCCATGCTGAACTCCCTTACTGCCATGACTGCATAAAGTGCAGTAGAGAGAGTATTACATGCTCTGCATTAATTTGACAAGAGGCTCGGGCAATCGCCTACAGCTCGCCGCGTGTCAGTCTTGTGATGAACTCGACGATCAGCCCGTTCGCCGTCGCGTCGGAGGGCAGCGGCTCGCCGGTGAGCGAGAGCCGCGCGGTGAAGATCGGTGCCATGCACGCGGCGAAGACTGCTGTGGCCCGAGCCTGCGGAATCAGGGAGTCCGGGGGGAAGCCACCGCGTTCGGCGGCGTCGGCCGCGATGCGATCCTGCGCCTGCATCCAGGCGTGCATCATGTAGCCGGCTACCTCGGGCGGGCCCGCGATGAGCCCGAGGGCCGACGGCGGAGACTCCGCGATGTTGCCGTACGAGCGGTCGACCCAGCCGTCCTCGGTCATCGCCCGAAGCGAGGCGGCCACGGCGTCGGCGATGGGTTCGTCGACGGGGCGGGCGAGGATGCCGTCGACGAGGGCGTCGAGCCAGTCGTCGAAGTAGCTGAGCAGGATCGCCGCCTTGGCGGGGAAGTGCGTGTAGATGGTGCGCACCGCGACGTCTGCGGCCTCTGAGATGTCTTCGACCGACGTCTCGAGGTATCCCTTCTCCGTGAAGAGCCGGGTCGCGGCGTCGGTGATGCGGGCGCGGGTGCGCGCCTTCCTGCGGGTGTGGCGGGACTCGGGTTTCGGGGAATCCGGCATCCTTCGTCACCTTCTTTCCGTGCACTAGGGCAAATAATGCAGCTATGCTAGTTACAGCATTCTTGCATGAAGCGTTGAATCCCGCTCCCCTGAGACACCGAAACCGGGGGAGCGGGCCGAGCGCATCGCACCGCACCAGCCCGGCTAGTCGCACAGAAAGGCGCAACACTCATGGACGAACTCATCGGCGGCATCATCGCTTTCACGCTGAAAAACTTCACGCTGACGTTCTTCGTCATCGGCGTCATCGTCGCGCTGATAGTGGTCCTGGTCAAGCGGCCGACGAAGCACGGCGTTTTCGCGACGTTCCTCAACTGGTTCCTGTTCTTCGCGATCGGCGTCACCTACTTCTTCAACGGCATCATGCACACGGTCTTCGGAGACCTGTCGGCCTCGCTGATCGGGTGGGAGAACAACGGCTTCCAGGCCGAGGTCGGCTTCGCGAGCATCGGGGTCGCGATCGTCGGCATCATCGCGTTTCCGCGGCGCATGCCCTACAGTCTGAAGTTCGCGGCGCTCGTCGGCCCGGCCTGCTTCCTCTGGGGAGCGGCGGGCACGCACATCGTCAGCATCATCACGACCGGCAACATGTCGTCGCACAACGCGGGCCTAATCCTCTACAGCGACATCATCACCCCGATCATCGGTTTCGCGCTCTGGGGTTGCGCCTACGCGACCCGCGATCGCGCCGCCGACCGCGCGGCCGCTCTCTCGGGAGTCTATGAGGGGCGCGACCTTCGCGCCTCGGCGCAGGCGGGGTAGCGTTCGTGCGGGGCGAGCTGCCGGGCGAGGAGCCGCCGCTCGCTCGCCTTCGGAACGGCCCAGGGCGCGACCCTCGCCTTGCGTGGGTCGGAGCCGGCACGATGGTCGCGGTCGTGGCCGCGGTGGTCGCCGCGCCACTGGCGCTTTCTTCGACGGTTCCGGATCCGCCGAAGAATCGCATCGGCGTGTACGAGCGGGTGACGCTCAGGGGCACCGCGAACGGTGAGCCGGTGCTCGCGGGCTTCATCGCTCCGCGGGGCTGGTTCTGGGTGGGGGATCGCAGCAGCGGCAGCTACGCCGCGCCCGGCGACGCGGTCGCGGTCTCCGTCTCCCTGCGCACCGACGTGTCCGATCCCGAGGCACTGCTCCGCGAAGCGCTCCCGGTCGGTGCCGCCGCGCTGCCCGTCGAGTCGTCACCTGTTGCACCGTCGCCCGCCGACTCGCGACTGATGCAATACGCCGTGGAGTACGACCTCGGGGCGGGCGACGCCACCTCGCTGCTCTCCGCGGTCTGCACCCGAGAGGCGCGAGCGAACTGCGTGCTCGTCACGGCCGATTTCGCCGATGTCGTGCTCGACGAGTCTGCTTCCGACGCCTCCGGTGCCTCCGGCCTCGGTGCCCTCGATCCGGCTGACGAGGAGCTCCGCGACCGGGCGCGTGCCGAGCTCGCGCGCATGCTCGACAGCACGGAGGTGGTCGCGTGACCGAGCCGGAGACCGCGGCCCGCGCGGGAGTCGGATCGGCTGCGCGAATCGCCTGGCAGCCGGCGCAACCGGCCTTCTGGGTGATGCTCGTCTGCCTGCTCTGCTGCGCTCCGCTGCAACTGCTGGCCTTCGCCGACCAGGGGCTCTCGGTCGAGACGGTGGGATTCGTAGCGCTCGTGGGCGCGTCGCAGCTCGCGATATTCTGGTTGCTCGCCCGGGCACTGTCGCGGGGCCGAAGCCGCCCGATCGCGCTGCGGCTGCTCGCGCTCGCCTGGGGCTTCGCGGTCGTGCCCGTCATCGCTCTCCTCGCGAACAGCCACTACTTCGGGGCGCTGAACTCGCTCGGCCTGCGCAGCCTCGCCGCGTCCATCGCCGCGCCGCTCGACGAGGATCTGCTGCGACTCGTGGGCGTGCTCGGGGTGCTGATCCTCGCCGCGCGCGACCGCATCTCCGCCGTCGACGGAGTGGTCTACGGCCTGCTCGTCGGTGCGGGCTTCGAGGTGGCGGAGAACCTCATCTACGTGCTCGACGCCGAGGGTCTCGACAGCGCGATGCGGATCGCGCTGATTCGCTTCGGCATCGGCTTCGGGCTGCACGCGCTCTGGACGGGGATCGCCGGTGCCGCGCTGTCGGCGTGCCTCGGCCGCCGACAGCGCGGCGGCCGAGGAGGGTGGTGGCTGATCCTGCCCGGCATCGGCGTGCCCATGCTGCTGCACGCCCTCTGGGACGCGCCGGCGCTCTCGGTCGATCCGCGCGCGAAGGTCGCGGTGCTGGTGGCGGTCTACGCGGTGACGCTCGCGTGCTTCATCGCGACGGTCGTGCTGGCGCGACGGAGCGAGCGCTCGTGCCGGGTATCAGGGGCTGCTGCTGGGTGATGCAGTGGATGCCGCCGCCGAGCGCGAAGATGGAGCGGGCGTCGATCCCGATCACCTCGCGGCCGGGGTAGGCATCGCGCAGGATCGCCGCCGCGTCGGCGTCGGCGGGATCGTCGAAGGCGCACGCGATGACCGCGCCGTTCACGAGCGCGTGGTTCACGTAGCCGTAGTCGACCCAGCCGTGGCGATCGCGCAGCGTCTCGGGCGCCGGCAGCTCGACCACGCTCAGCGGCCAGCCGTTCGCGTCGGTCTCTCGCTCGCACTGCGCCCGAAGCGCGCGAGAGAGCGGGTAGTCGGGGTGCGCGGGATCCCGCTGCGCATGCAGCAGCACGGTGCCGGGGGCGCTGAAGGTCGCGACCATGTCGACGTGGCCACGCGTGCCGAGCGGGCCGTAGTCGCGAAAGAGCCCGCGTTCGAGCCAGATGGCGTGTCGCGCGCCGATCGTGCGAGCGAGCTCGGCTTCGACGCTCGCGCGGCTCCACCCCGGATTGCGGCGCGGGTCGAGCTGCACGGTTTCGGTGACGAGCACCGTTCCCGCACCGTCGACGTGGATGCCCCCGCCCTCGTTCACCATGGGTGAGGAGAGCAGCGTCGCGCCCGTGCGCTCGGCGAGCGTCGCGGCGATCCGGTTGTCGGCCTGCGTCGCCGCGAGTTCGAGCCCGCCCCAGGCGTTGAACTCCCAGCTCACCGCGGTGAGCGCACCGCCGCGCTCCGCGTCGCGCACGAAGGTGGGGCCGCTGTCGCGCATCCAGGCGTCGTCGACGCGCGCCACGAGCTGTTCGACCGCGGCGGAGAGGTGCCTGCGAGCCGAGGCCGCGTGCTCCGGGGAGACGAGCACCGTCACCGCCTGGTAGCCGCTGATCGCGTTCGCGACAGACGCCCAGGCATTCCAGACGGAGTCTGCCGAGACGATCGAGCCGTCGAGCATGTAGGAGGCCGCCGGCCAGGTCATCCAGGTGCGGGCCTGCCGTTCTCCCTCGTGCGGCATGTGGTAGCGGAGCACGGGAGCGGTCGCCGGGTTCATGCCGCACGCTCCTCGGCGGCAGCGGCAGCGGTAGCGGTGGCGGTAGCGGTGGCGGTGGCGGTGGCGGCAGATGCCGGCGCGGCCACGGTGCGCTCGCCGCCGAAGAACGTGGCGAGACCGCCCGCGGCCGCCACGCAGAGCATGCCGCAGAGCGTCGCGGCGTCGAGCCGTTCGCCCGCGATCGCGGAGCCGAGCAGGGCCGCCAGCACGGGATCGAGTGAGAGGAGGATTGCGACCGTGCGGGCACCCGTAACGCGCACCGCGAGAAAGTCGGCGGTGAAGGCCAGCACCACCCCGAGCAGCGCGGACACCCCGAGCACGGGAGCATCTGACCACGTCAGAACCCCGACCGAGCCGACGGCGAAGGGGGAGGTGAGGAGCGCTGCGATCCCGAACGCGATCGCCAGCTCGCCGGTGCCGCCACCGCGACGTCCTACGCGATCGGCGACCGCGACGTAGCCGGCGAGCGAGAGCGCCGCGAGCCCGCCGAAGAGCAGGCCGAGCGGGTCGAAGCCCGCTGACGGCCTCGCGATCAGCACGACTCCGACAAGGCCGAGCAGCGCGAAGAGGGCCTGGCGAGGGCGGCGCGAGGCGATGATCGCGAGGGCGAAGGGGCCGAGAAACTCGAGCGTGATCGCGACGCCGAGCGGCAGGTGCACGAGCGCGCGATACATGCACAGGTTCATCGCCGCGATGCAGGTGCCGTAGAGCGCGAGGAGCAGCCAGTCGCCGCGATCGCGGCCGCGCAGCCGGGGTCGCACGACGGCGAGCGTGACGGCCGCGGCGATGGCGAAGCGGAGCCCGCTGACGCCGAGGGGTTCGACGCGGTCGAAGAGCGTCTGCGCCAGCAGCGCTGAGATCTGCACGCTCGTCGAGGCGACGAGTACCAGCGCGAGACCGAGCAGGCCTCGGGCGGGCGGTGTCAGGCGCTCGGAGCGGAAACCGAGTCTGGGTGCGGCCCCGATCCCGTCGCCATCGCGGGGGGATCGGGTGGGTCTGGTGGTGCTGGTGAACATGCTCGCCTCCTGGGGAAGTGCCGTAGCCTAAAACTAATCAAATGAGATTAGTTTTACGAGCGTCAAATCATGTCATGGCAGCGATATGCCAGTGGGACGCTAGTCCTCGCGGTAGGGATCCTCGGTGACCCGCGCGTACCAGGGCATCGTGACCCACAAGCCCACGATGAGCAGGGTCGCCGCAGCGGTTGCGATCCACACGGTGACGCCCCCGACGACGACGTTGAAGACGAACGAGACCGTTCCGATGAGGGTGAGCGCGAGAAACACGAGGGCGATGGTCATGATGCGATCTGCGATCTGCACCAGCCGCACCTTGCGACCCTGGCGGAAGAGCACGCGGTGCAGGCTCACCGGGGCGACCATGAGAACGCTCGTGATGATCGACAGCGAGACGAGCGTGAGGTAGAGCGTCTTCTCCGAGTCGGAGATGTCGGTGAAGCGTTGCTGGAACGGCAGTATGAGGAGGAACGCGGTGAGAATCTGCACACCCGTCTGCGTGACGCGCAGCTCCTGCGTGAGCTCGTTCCAATTGCGGTCGGCGCGTTCGGCCCGCGTTTCCTCGCGCTCCGGCAGCTCCTCCGGTTCTTCAGCCATGCCGCTATCGTAGCGTTCGAGCGGCAGCGCGGCGTGCGCCCGCCCTCACCGATCGGCCCACCGCAGCCGCAGTCCCTTACCGCGCGATCGGTTATTTACTGGAGGGCCCTTACCGCGCGAGTCTCTCGTCGAGCCAGTCGAACATGCGCTGGGCGGTCAGCGCGCGGGCGAGCGGCTGGCAGTGCCCCGCGGCCCCTTCCGCCTCCGTGAAGCGCACGAGCGTGGAGACGTCACGGGTGAGGTCGGCGAGCTGCTCGGCCTGGCCGGGCCAGAACTGCTCGTCTTCCGGGGAGAGGATGAGGAGGGGAGTGGTGATCTGCCCCGCGACGTCGGTGACGTTGTACTGGCGCACGGCCTCGATGGTCTCGGCGTAGCCCTTCGTGCCGTAGGGCCGGGCGCGAAACTGCCACGTTCGCGCGGCTGCGGCCGAGAACTTCAGGCCGAAGGCCATTTCGCGATCGAACTTCGCGTGCTCTCCTTCGTCGAGCAGTCGGAGCAGGCTCTGGGGCAGGTGCGACGTCCACGACGTCGAGATATCGACGACGCCGGGATCGGTGATGGCCGCGGCGAAGCGGTGCTCGAAGGCCAGAGCGCGGGCGGTCCAGTAGCCGCCCTGGCTGATGCCGTAGACGGCGATTCGGGATCGGTCGACCCCGCCGTTGCCGTTGCTGCCGTCGTGGTTGTCGCCGCTGTCGCTATCGCCGAGGGAACAGAGAAAATCGTAGACCGGGGTGAGCACGTGCTCCCAGTCGGGGCGGAAGGGGACGCCGCGCTCGAACAGCTCGGACTGCTGGCCGGGGCCGTCGAAGATGAGCACGTTGTAGCCGCGCTCGAGCGCCGGTGCCGCGCAGGCCGACCAGAGCGAGGCGTCGGAACCGTCGCTGCCGTTGACGGCCACGATCGTCGCGCCGGCCGCACGCGCCGTGCCCGCCGCATCCGCCTGCGGCACGGCTCGGAAGAACCAGCCCGTCAGGTGGCGTCCCTCGTAGGGAATGCCCACTTCTTCGACCTCGACTCCGACCTTGGCCGAGACGTGAGCGATGAACCCCCGCCACGCCTCCTGCTGCCGTGCAAAGGCGGGGGCGAGGCGATCGGACTCCTTCAGTGCGCTGGCGGCGTTCACGGCGACGGCGTAGTAGCTCGCCGCGCTCAGGTAGGCGTCCGCCGCGCTCACGCGGTGCTCTCCGGCCGCCGCCGCTGCCGCCGTCGCGAACGTTCGCTCAGCCAGATTCCACCAGGCCGAGTACCAGCCCTCGCTGTCGCCCTTGCGAACGCCCGCGACGGCGCTGAGGATCTCACCGGGGTCGCCTCCGCTGCGCCCGAGTGCGCAGCGGATCTCGTAGTCGAAGTCGGGATCTGCGGAGAACGGGTGGATCTTGTGCGCGGTGTGGATCATGATCCCGAACCTTTCGTGGGGCGGCGGCGTATGCGTGCGGAGAGCTCCCGGCGTCTGCCGGAGCATCCTCTCTGCGAGGGTGCCTTATATATAGGGAACGACGGCTCGGAGCGGCTTTCG
Source organism: Leucobacter sp. (assembly GCA_047973175.1). Taxonomy (GTDB): domain Bacteria; phylum Actinomycetota; class Actinomycetes; order Actinomycetales; family Microbacteriaceae; genus Leucobacter. Next base: position 7,469 of record JBKEBN010000039.1, on the reverse strand, counting down.
CGATCAGTAAGTGCTTCGAGCTGTCTCCAGTATCGTTCAGAGCGTTGCTCGGGCGACTGTTCATTTCGACCAGGATGCTAAGGGTAAGGGCGCCGCAGGTATCAGCCCCGATCGCGAACGAGCCGGATGAGCTCGTGTCGCGACCCGACGCCCGTTTTCGCGTAGATGTTGCCGAGGTGGAACCCGACGGTGCTGCGGGTCACGTAGAGCTCTTCCGCGATCTGCGCGTAGCTGAAACCCGCCAGCAGCAGTGCGGCGATCTCGCGCTCGCGGTTGCTCAGCGGCTCGAGCGGATCGGGAAGCGGCGGCGATGTTGTGCTGTGCGCCGCGAGCCTGTCGAGGTAGGGCGCGGCTCCGAGGTCGGCGTACAGCAGTCGGGCCTGCGACGCTGAAGCGGCCTCGACCTCCGCGTCGCCGATCCTGGCGCAGACGCGCGCGAGGTCGGCGTGCACGTGGCCGCGGTACAGCGGCAGTTCGGCGTTGCAGGCCGCCACCGCCTCGCGCAGCAGACGGTGTGCCGTTTCGAGTTCTCCCGCTCCCTCGCTTCGGAGCCCGGTGAGCCAGAGCCTGCACCACGCCGCCCAGTCGGGCACGATCATGTCGGTTTCGATGCCGACGAGGTGCGGCTCCACCTCGTCGAGCTCACCGGCCCAGATTCGGGCGAGCGCGATGTGCAGGTGCCAGATCGCCCCGACCGGGTTGCTCGCCGAGGTCACGCCCGAGCCGAAGCCCGAGCGCAGCCGAGACAGGTACGAAGCGCGGGCCGACGCGTCGCCACCCGCGTGGAGCCGCACGACCTGTGCCTGCGCGAGCACCGACACCGCCTCGTGCCAGGGAAGATCGCGCAGCACCGCCTCCGACTCCGAAAGCAGGGCGTCAGCCCGTTCGAAGTCGCCCCGCACGGCGGGAACGAGCGGCTGCACCACCTGCACCAGGGGGTGCAGCCGATCCACGGCGAAACCCGTGGCCGATTGCAGCTCGATGCTCGCGCGCTCCAACTCCCCGTCGTGCCACAGCGCGAGGCCGTAGAGAGCGTGGTTGACGCCGCTCGCGGCGTCGATCCTGCCCCCGCGAACCCGGGAGACCACCTCAGAGAGATCGCGTCGCGCCTCGGCTGCGAAACCGCACAGCGAGTAGACGGCACCCCGCCAGCTCAGCCTGTCGGTGTCCTCCATCGGCGTGTCGCGGGCCGTGCTCGGTGCGGCCTCGAAATCGCGGCGCACGTGATCGAAGTCGGACTCCCGCGCGGCGACCTGGCCCGCTGTGCGCAGGTAGTACGGTCGCGTGGCCGGGTCCAGGTCGCGGCCGGTCGGCAGGGCCTCGATGACCGCTCTAATGCTCTCCGTCGCGTAGCCCGACACCAGCATCGTCCACGCCTTCAGCACGAGCAACCGCTCTCGCGTGAGGGGGTCGGCGCTCGCGACGGTCTCGGGCGACGGAGCCTCCAGCACCCGCCGCGCGTCTGCGATCCGGTTCTCGATGATGAGCAGCCACGCCATCACGACCGTGCGACGCATCACGTCGTCGGCCCAGGCGATCTCGCTGAGGTTCGCGCGCACCAACCGGGTATCGTGGGTGAGCACCGTCGCGAGCTGGTATTCGAGCCAGCGCCGCTCGCGATCCACCACCGACGCCGACAGCTGCGAGGCCCAGTGCCACAGTCGAGCCTCGCGACGATAGTCGCCCTCCCCGTGCGAGAGCGCCGCGGCCTGCTCAAGCTGGTCGGCCAGAGCGTCGTCGCGACGATCGGCAGCGGCGACGGCGTGCTCGAGACGCTGCATCGGCGAGATCAGCAGCTCGGAGGCCGACGCGTGCATGGCGCGGCGCTCCGCGATGGGAATGGACTGGTACACCGCAGCGTGCACGAGGGCGTGCACCACGCGCACGTCGGCGAGCGGAGCAGACTCGCGCACCACCAGCAGGCCGCTCTCGACCAGCACCTCCAAGGCAGCCGAGGAGTCGTCGATCCCCGCGATCGCAGCGGCATCCAGGCGATCGACCCAGGAGGTGCCGACCACGGCTATCGCCCGCAGCAGCCTGCCGGCGTCCTCGTGCATCGAGGCGAGGCGGCCGTTCAGCTCTCGCGCCACCTCGACGGGGGCCGGGAGGTCGGTCATGGCGGCGAGGTCTACCAGGGGATACTGCGTCACGAGCGACCGGAGATACATGGGGTTGCGCTCGGTGTGCCGCCACAGCCGCTCCACGGTGTCGTTGGCGACCTCGGTGCCCGCGGCGACCTCGGTGTTTGCGGTGCCGCTGCCTGCGATCCCGGCGTTCGCGATCCCCGAGTTCGCGGCCGCCTCGCGCACGATCTCGGCGGCCTCGCCCAGGTCGATGCCGTCCAGCGTGAGCACGGCGTTCGCCCCCGACATGTCGCGGAAGCGCTGCCAGGAATGAGGTCCTGCGGTCGCGTGAGGAGCGGGTGAAGGCGGGCGGCCGGCGATGACCACGAGCAGGCGATCGCCCGAAACACCCTCGAGCACCAGCCGCAGCGCATCGAGCGACTCCGGATCGGCCCACTGCGCGTCATCGATCGCGATCACCAGCGGCTCATCGCGGCTCTCGTCATCGATCAGGCGGCGCAGCGACTGCGCGGCGACGGCGGGGCGATGCGGTGCCCCGCCGTCGGTGACGGTGCGGGCGATGCCCAGCCGTTCGAGCACCCCGTATGCCGGGCGGTAGGGCGATTCGTCGCAGGCGACTTCGAGCACGCGAAAGCCGGTAGCTGCGGTGAGCGCCGCCCGCAGGTGCAGGGTCTTTCCCATGCCAGAGGCACCTTCGATGCGGAGGAGCCGGGGCGTGCCGGCGCGGGCGTCGGCGAGAGCGCCTTCGATGAGAGCCGATCTCGCGGGTCTGAGACGGGGCACCGCGGCTCCCTCCTCCGCGCGGTCAGTTACCCCAGTCTATAGAAGCGAATGTTTCGGCCGAGCCCCCACGCGTCATCTGATTCCTCTATGCTCGCGCGTATGGAATCGAACAGTTCGCGCCAAGTAGACGGCATCAACTTCTCCACGCGCAAGTGGGTCAAGCCCGAAGATCTGAACCCCAACGGCACCCTCTTCGGGGGCAGCCTGCTGCGGTGGGTCGATGAGGAGGCCGCGATCTACGCGATCATCCAGCTCGGCAACGACCGGGTCGTCACGAAGTTCATCTCCGAGATCAACTTCGAGGCCTCGGCCCAGCAGGGAGACCTCATCGAGATGGGGCTCGTCGCCACGCATTTCGGCCGAACCTCGCTCACCATGCGCGCGCAGGTGCGCAACATCATCACGCGCAAGACGATCCTCAGCATTGAAAAGCTCGTGTTCGTCAACATCGGCGAAGACGGCAACCCCGCACCGCACGGCTACTCCACGATCACCTACGACCGGGATCGCATGCCGATGGTCCACTCCGCCGACCTGGCGTAAGCGCGCCGTACTTATATATAAGGAGCCTGCTTTCCGCGTCGCTGTTCAGCCTGGCGTCAGCGGAAAGCGGGCAGACTGGTCGCATGCGCGTGCTGATAGTTGACGACGAGGTGCGACTCGCCGAGGGCGTGCGCCGCGGGCTCGAGGCCGAGGGGATCGCGGTGGACCTCGCCCACAACGGGGTCGACGGTCTCTGGCGCGCCCGTGAATACGAATACGACGTGATCGTGCTCGACGTGATGATGCCGGGCATGAGCGGGTATCGGGTGTGCTCGGCGTTGCGCGCCGAACAGAACTGGACGCCGGTGCTGTTTCTCACCGCGAAAGACGGCGAGTGGGACGAGGTGGAGGGTCTTGACACCGGGGGCGACGACTGGCTGACCAAGCCGTTCTCCCACCCCGTGCTGGTGGCTCGGCTCAGGGCGCTCGTGCGGCGCGGGGCCCGCGAGCGGCCCGCGGTACTCGAGGCCGGAGACCTGCGGCTCGATCCCGCCGCGCGCACGGTGCACCGGGGTGACACCCCGATCGAGCTCACCGCGCGCGAAATCGCTGTGCTCGACTTCCTGATGCGGCGACGGGGTGAGGTCGTGACGAAGTACGACGTGCTGAATAATGTGTGGGATGACGACTTCGAGGGTGACCCCAACATCGTAGAAGTGTACATCGGTCGGCTGCGGCGCAAGATCGATCGACCGTTCGGCCGGGCAGCGATCGAGACGATGCGGGGTGCCGGATACCGCTTGGCGGGCGACGGTGGTTAGGCGCAGTCGGATTCGATCGATCCGCACCCGCATCACGGCGGGCGCGGTGCTGGTGGTCGCTCTCGCATTCGGCGTCGGGGCCGCGGCAATGGTCTGGATGCTGGATCGCATTCTCACGGACCAGGTCGCCGAGCGGCTCGAATCGGAACTGGAGATCGTGGCCGGTGCCCTCGACGACGGGGGATCGCCCTCGGCGTGGATCGAGAACCGAGACGACGACCTGCTCATCGCCCTCCACGCGAACGGCGGCACGGTCGTCAACGACGACGACGCGCGAGAGCTGCCCAGCACGGTCGAGGGCCGCGGACCCGAGCGAATGGAGATCGACGACGAGCGCATGCTGGTCGACGCCGCGGAGGTCGACGGCGGCGTGCTGGTGCTGGGCGCTTCCCTGGACGAGACCGCCGAGGCCGTGGCGACCGCCGCCGCGCTGCTCGGAATAGCCGTGCCGCTCGCGGTCGCTCTGATCGGCGTGGTGGTGTGGGTCGTCGCCACGCGCGCGCTCGAACCGGTCGAGCGCATTCGCGTGCGGGTCGACCAGGTCGACGCCGGTGCGCTCGATCAGCGGGTGCCGACGACCGGCAGCGGGGACGAGATCGATCGGCTCGCGGGCACGATGAATCGCATGCTGGATCGCATCGAGCACGGCTATCGGGCGAGGCAGCGCTTCGTCAGCGACGCGTCGCACGAACTCCGCTCGCCTCTCGCGACGATGCGGCAGTACGCCGAGGTCAGCCGCGCCCACCCCTCGGCCGCTCCTCCGGGCGAACTCGCCGAGGTCGTGCTCTCCGAGGGCAGCAGAATGCAGGAGATCGTCGAGGGGCTGCTGCTGCTGGCCCGGCTCGACGAAGGGGCCACTGCGGTGGCGGTCGGCGTCGACCTCGACGATCTGGCCCTCGCCGAGGCGCGGCGGGTGCGGGCGCTGGGCTCGGCCGCCGTCGACGGCCGCGGGATCGCACCGGCCAGGGTCGTCGGCGACCCGCGCCTGCTCGCGCGGGCGGTGCGCAACCTCGTCGACAACGCGGTGCGTCACGCCAGCGGCACGATCTCGCTCACGACGCAGTCCCGTGAGGGGTGGGCCATCGTGTGCGTCGATGACGATGGCGCGGGCGTGCCGGAAGACGAGCGCGAGCGCGTGTTCGAGCGCTTCACCCGGCTCGACGAGGCCCGCTCGCGCGACACCGGCGGCAGCGGCCTCGGCCTCGCGATCGTCAGCGAGGTCGCGCGTGCCCACGGGGGCACGGTGCGCGTCGAGACGTCGCCGCTGGGCGGGGCCCGCTTCACGCTGCGCCTGCCCGCAGCCGCGGAGTAGGAGTAGGGGAGAGCTGGGAGTGCGCGGTCCAAGATACCGCTGCTCGCTGGCCAGGGCCTCGCGCTGCTTGGCGAAATGCTCGCCGGTTGAATATGTACGCTATAGCGCCGGTTTTAGCTACGTTTCCCGCCGGGGAATGGGCAGTGGCGAAGAGGGGGTAACTGGCAGTGGTGAAGAAGGCAGACAGCGGTCGATAAGACTGGCAACCGGCTTCGGGATCGCCTGAAACCGCGTTCAGGATCGTTCAGATCCGGTTCAGTGCTCGCAGAGCATTCTGTAGTCATGAACGAGAAAACACCTCAGAACCCCGACCACTCCAACCGCTCGAACGGTGCGAACCGAAGCGACCAGCACCACAGCGACACGACGCCCTACCCGGCAGATCTCTCCCCGACCACGCCGCTTCCCGATCGTACGAATCCCGCGGCGACCGATCCCGCAGCCTCCGCTTCCGATCTTGCGACCTCCGCTTCCGTGCCCGCAGCCTCCGAGGCGCATGCCCCGGAGAGGCCCCAGAGCGACGCATCGACCGCCGGTGTCGGCGGTGCTGCAGGTGCTGCGACGCCGGGTGCCGGCTCCCGAGCCGAGAGAGCGAAGCGCTTCCTCTCACGCCCGTGGGCGATCGGCGTGGGAGCCGCGGTTGCGGTGCTGCTGATCGGCGGGGCCGGCATCGGGATCGGGCACGCCATCTCCGATCACGACGACGATGACGACCGAGGCGACCACTCGCAGGTTTCCGAGTCGGGCGGCTCCGATTCGCGAGCGGATTCATCCGAGGCCGACGAGAGCAACCGCGGTGACGGCGAAGACGGTGATCGCCAGGACGGCGATGCTCGGAACGGCGAGAGCGACGACCGCCAGGAGGGCGACCGCGAGAGCGGCGGCACCGCGAGTGCGCTCGCTCCCGCCGACACGAAGTCGCTGGTCGACGCGATCGACGCCGCCGTCGCCGAGGTGAAGGGCACCGGCGCGACTTCGATCGACGTCGAGCACGACGGCTGGGAGGTCGACGTCGCCCTGAAGGACGGCAAGGAGGCCGAGGTGCACGTCGCGCTCGACGGCACCGCCACCGTGCGCGAAACCGGCAACGGCGACAGCGATCCGCTGCTCGATACGAAGCGTGTCGCCGCGATCGCCGCCGCCGCGGTCAAGGCGGCTGGGGGCGGCACCGTCGAGTCGATCTCGACCGAGAGCGGAGCCACCCGCTACGAGGTGTCGGTGCGCCTCAGCGACGGCCACGACGTCGACGTGGAACTCGGCGAGAAGCTCGACGTTCGCGCCGTCGACAACGACTGATAGCAGGGCCACTACTTACTGATCGCGCGGATAGGGACTACGGCTGCGGTGCGGTGAGCAGGGATCTGGCGGCGTTGTCGTAGGGATCTTCACCACCACTGAAGCCTTCCTCCTCCGCCTTGCCAGATCCCTGTTCACCGCATCCTCGTTCCGCAGCCCCTATCCGCGCGATCAGTTAGGCGGTTGAGCGGAGCGCAGCGAAGTCGAAACCACGGCCGCAACTCTTCAAGAAACCTTCACTCTGTGATTTCGACTGCGTGCTCCGCACTCCGCTCAATCACCTGGAGAAAGAGTTTCGACTGCGTCGCTGCGTGACTCCGCTCAACCACCTAACTGCCTACTGCGGCTGTGCTCGATCACCTGTGAATGCCGCGTTCAGACCCCCCGGGTTCACGTCTGACGTGAAAAATGCACACAGTCGGATCGTTATCAAGCGAGCGATGCCGGATCGTTATGCTCACCTGGGTTTTTTGTGCGTGTACGCCTCGGCGATAACGGTTGTATCTCGCGTAGATAACGGTTAGGTATCGTTTTTCTGGAATTTGTGTGTAAGAATGGTCAACGGCTCGGAGAGCTACGTCCCTGTTCAAGAGGTTACGAGGTTGGTTTGAAGTTCAAGAAGACGGTTGTCGCTCTGGTGACAGGAGCGCTCGTACTTGCACCGGTCACCAGCGCATTCGCGACGGAGAC
>JBKEBN010000038.1:0-6330 GCA_047973175.1 Leucobacter sp. | reverse complement strand
CTCGCTGCTGCAGAAGAACGTGCTGAACCGTCGCTCCTGGGCGACCCGTGAGCAGCTGCGTATCGCGATGGTGACGTGGATCGAGCGGACGTACCATCGTCGCCGCCGTCAACGCCGGTTGGGCAGGTTGACCCCGATCGAGTTCGAGACCATCATGAACACGAACGTTGCACTCGCGGCGTGACTACAACCTGTCACCTAAACGTGCAGCAGACCCATCGTGAGGTCGCGGGATCGAGCCCCGCCTCAGCTACGGAGAGTCACGCAAGAAGCCCCCTGCTCACGCGGGGGGCTTCTCTGCGGTTGCGCCTCTCGGCCGTTTCCGAGGCTTGGACCCTTATCAATCTGACGGTGTCAACCCTGCTGTCTCGACAAGATCTACGGTGAATTTTAGTCGATGAGCGCCCAAATTCGGGTACCTCTGGCGCACTCCGTTGACAGGTTATCTGGCGGCTGGTGAGACTTGGTCACAAGTTCCGGTTGATTCGGTGATGGGAGACATAAGCGGATCTATCGAGCTGGGGGATGTCTGATCCGGCATACTCCGTTCGAATTGCCACAGCCGGTCTTTCGTCCGCAGCACCACACCACCTACCGGGGGACACGATGAGCAAGACGATTTCGGTTACGGAGATCTTCAGAGATCCCGCAAGAGCGGCAAAGAGGTTCGAGAGAGGCACAGCTCTCGTCATCACGGAGGAGGACGCAACCTGGCTGGCTCGAAGGTTGCGAAGTGTCGACCTCACTAGGGGGCGGTTCGGTGTCTTGCGTGAGGCAGCCGAGACCGTATCGGCGGGTAAGACCGCAACGTTCTCGAACGGGTTTCTGCAAGAGGTCGGTGCTTCCGTCGAGGTGGATGATGATGTCCAGACCCAGGTTGCGCCCCCCGTGGCCATCGGAGTTGTCGTCGGGGCTGCGGTTGCGGGCTTCGCCATTGGTTTCGGGATCGCATGGTGGAACAGCGGCAGCGGCGGAGGAAAATGGTCTAAGAAGAGCACCGTGATCATCAACTCCGGTGGGAAAAGCAAGGTGAAAGTCGAATCCGGCGGGTCGGGAGAACCGCCGCGTGAGCCCGACGAGCCCGGAGACAACGCCCAACCCGGCGGTAACTAGGTGTTTTGGAGGCAGAATCATGAGCGATAAGCGAGTCGTTGTCATCGTCGACGGTGCCGAGATGGAGGTTTCCGGACCCGTCGCGGACTGGTTGCGGAGCCTGCACGAGGCGAACGCCAAGAAGCGCGCCGAGATGCTCAGGCGGCTCGAGGAGGCGTTTTCAATCTCCGCCCGACAACCAGATCGACGGGGGAGGTCGTTACTTTCGAGGAGTTCGATGCTCTTGCCCGGAAGGACCCAGCCAAACTGCAGAGCATGCTCGGCAAGGGGGCGGGCGTCAGAGTCGGAGCGCGAGACGCTCGAACTCTCGTCGATCGAGTATCGTCGATTGACTTGAGGGACGGACGCGCCGCGCTGCTGCGGGAGCAACTTGACACCTTTAGACGCTCTCGGAAAACAATGTTTTCCCAGAAGTTCCTGCTCGACCTCGATATTCGGTTCGCGCCGGACGATTCACCAGGCTATTCGACGATGGACGGCGGGATATCATTATTCGTCGTAGTCACAAGTGCGATAGCTGCATTAGCTGCCGGCGCTACATTCGGGAAGATGATTGGAGATTCTGTATTCGGCTCGGGAGGCGACGACCGTGACGAGGAGAGTACGGTGATCATCAACACCAACGGCGCAGAGACGACCATCACCGCCGACGGCGAAGAAGGTTAGGGAGCTCGCAGCGCCCGCAGGCGTTCGATGGCCGTGCGCAGCGTCTGTTCGTCCTTGACGTAGGTGAAGCGCACCCACGGTGCGAACGCGGCGGCAGCCGCGGATCCCGGGCTGCAGAACGCGGAAAGCGGCACGCAGGCCACCCCGACCGCGCCGGGAAGCGCCCGCGCGAAATCGGCACCCGTCTCGCCGTATGCGCCAGAGTCGTGGTCCTCGGGGGGATTCACGCCGGAGCCACCCGCGCCCGCACCGGCACCGGAGCCTCCGGCACCGGAACTTCCCGCCCCGAGAAACGGCGAAGCGTCGGCGCAGACGAAGTAGGTGCCGTCTGGCACGATGACCTCGAAGCCGACCTCGCGCAGGCCCGCGATGAGCAGGTCGCGGCGCTCTGCCAGCGACTCCCGCAGCTCGGCGATATCGGCGTCGCCGTCGACGAGTGCTCGCGCGATCGCCGGCTGGAACGGCGCGCCGCCCGAGTAGGTGAGGTACTGCTTGACTGCGAGCACGGCGTCGATGAGCGCCGCGGGCCCGGCGACCCAGCCGATCTTCCACCCGGTCAGCGAGAACGTCTTGCCGGCCGACGACACCGTGAGCGTGCGCTCGGCCATGCCCGGAAGCGTGGCGAGGGGCGTGTGCGCGACGCCGCCGTAGGTGAGGTGCTCGTAGACCTCGTCGGTGACGACGATCGCGTCGACCCGCCGGGCCGCCTCCGCGATGCGCTGCAGTTCGTCGCGCGTGAGCACCGCTCCGGTCGGGTTGTGCGGGGTGTTGATCAGGATCAGCCGCGTCCGCTCACCGACCGCGGCGTCGAGCGCATCCGAGTCGAGGCGAAACCCGTCGGCACCCGGCAGGAGGGGCACCGTCACGTGCGTCGCTCCGGCCATCGCGATCGAGGCGGTGTACGAGTCGTAGAACGGTTCGAGCGTGACCACCTCGTCACCCGGACCCGCCAGCGCGAGCACCGTGGCGGCCAGCGCCTCGGTCGCTCCGGCGGTGACGAGCACTTCGGTGCCGGGGTCGAGTTCGATGCCGTAGTGCCGCAGCTGATGCGCCGCGATGGCCTCGCGCAGTTCGGGAATGCCGCGGCCGGGCGGGTACTGGTTCACCCCATCCGCGATGGCCTGCACAGCGATCTCGCGAACCCACGCGGGGCCGTCGGCGTCGGGAAAGCCCTGGCCGAGGTTGGCGGCCCCGGTCTGCTGCGCCAGCGCCGTCATCTCGGCGAAGATGGTGGGCCGGGTCGTTCCGTCGGGAGAGGCGAGGCCGCTCGCCTGCGCCACGCTGAGCCATCTGGGAGTCATCACCCCAGTGTAGGGGTGGGGCGCGAGGAGTCGCTCCGGCCGGTGGTCAAGGCGGCCGGAGCGGTTCGGGATCGCCGATCCCGAATACCTCAGGCCGCCGAGCCCCTCAGCCGCTCCGCCTGGACCGCCGCGCCTACCGGCGCGGACGCAGCCAGATTTCTGTTCACCGCACCGCAGCCGTAGTCCCTATCCGCGCGATCAGTTAGCTGGTCGGTGCGGTGAGGCGCACCGAGGCGAGCTGCTCGGCGCGCGTCGGCGCGGCGTGCACGGTGATGAGCTCGTCGACGTCGGCGTGGCGGGCGAAGGCCTCGAGTTCGTCGCGCACGCGATCCGGCCCGCCGATCGCCGTGTACTTCAGCATGCCGCGAATCTCGACGCCGGCGGGGGTGTCGACCAGGGCCGACGCCTCGTCGAGGGTGAGCTCCTGCTTGCGACCGCGCGAGAGGAAGCGGCGCACGCGATCCACCTCGGTGCGCGCGAAGAGCGCCTCGGCCTCGGCGTCGCTCTCGGCGGCGACCACGTTGATGCCGGCGCTCACGTAGGGCTCGGGCTGCGCGTCGCTCGGCTGGAAGTGGGCGCGGTAGTGCTGCACCGCGGCCGTGAGCTGTTGCGGTGCGAAGTGCGACGCGAACGAGTAGGGGAGGCCGAACTGCGCGGCGAGGCTCGCGCCGAAGAGACTGGATCCGAGGATCGTGACCGGCACCCAGGTGCCGCGCCCGGGATAGGCGTTGACCGCGTCGGGCGGCAGGTAGTCGGTGAGGTAGCGCTGCAGCTCGATCACGTCGTTCGGGAAGCTCTCTGCCGCCTGGTGGGTGCGGCGCAGCGCGCGGAAGGTGGCACCGTCGGTGCCGGGTGCTCGGCCGAGGCCGAGGCTGATGCGGCCGGGGTGCAGCTCGGCGAGGGTGCCGAACTGCTCGGCGATGACGAGCGGGGAGTGATTGGGCAGCATGATTCCGCCGGCACCGAGGCCGATGGTCTCGGTGTTCGCCGCGATGTGGGCGATGAGCACGGCCGTGGCGCTCGACGCGATCGAGGGCATGTTGTGGTGCTCGGCGTACCAGATGCGCCGGTAGCCGCTGCGCTCGGCGAGCTGCGCCAGCTTCACCGAGTGGTGCAGGGCGTCGGCGATGCTGCCGTCGGCCTCCACGGTAGCGAGATCGAGGATCGAGAGCGGGGTGCGTGCCATTCTCGATACAACGCGGGAGCGGGCCCGGTTTATTCCGTTGCTTTCTGCCGGCCCGACTGCTTCCGGCCGGTCCGACGAACGGCCGACGGACTACTCGGTGTCGGTGTCGGCTTCGGCCTCGGGTTCGACGATCCCGAGCAGCACGTGACCGCTCGGCACTGTCTGCCCGATGGGCGCGTCGAGCGCGGTCACGACGCCGTCGCGGTGCGCGTAGATGGACTGCTCCATCTTCATGGCTTCGAGCACGACCACGAGGTCGCCCTCTTCGACCTGCTGACCCTCTTCGACGGCGACCTTGACCACCGTGGCCTGCATCGGTGCGGTGATCGAGTCGCTCGTCGCGCCGGAGACACCGGCACCCTTCGCCCGCCTCGGGGCGGGGCCGCGGGTGACCTCCTGATCGACGAGGGGCAGCAGCGTCGCGGGCATGGTCACCTCGATGCGGCGGCCGGCGACCTCGATAGTGACGTTGCGACGCTTCTCGTCCTGACTCACCGGGGGCGTCTCGCCCTCCCAGGGGTCGATGTCGTTCTCGAACTCGCTCTCGATCCACAGCGTGTACACGCCGAACTTTCCGTCGGGTGCCGTGAACGCGGGGTCTTTGACGATCTTGCGATCGAACGGCAGCACGGTCGGCATGCCCTGGATCTCGAACTCATCGAGGGCGCGTCGGGCGCGTTCGAGCGCTTCCTCGCGGGTCGCCCCGGTGACGATGAGCTTGCCGAGCATTGAGTCGAAGGCACCGGAGATGACATCGCCGGTCTGCACGCCGGTGTCGACGCGCACGCCAGGGCCCATCGCGGGCTTGAACAGGGTGACGGTGCCGGGGGCGGGAAGGAAGCCGTTGCCCGGATCTTCGCCGTTGAGGCGGAACTCGAAAGAGTGCCCGTGGGTGACCGGATCGTCGTAGTCGATGACGCCGCCCTCGGCGATGCGGAACTGCTCGCGCACCAGGTCGATGCCCGTGACCTCCTCGGAGAGGGGATGCTCCACCTGCAGGCGGGTGTTCACCTCGAGGAACGACACCGTGCCGTCTTTCGCGACGAGGAACTCACAGGTGCCGGCACCCTGGTAGCCGACCTCCTTGAGAATCGCCTTCGACGCCTCGTACAGCTTGTCGTTCTGCTCGTCGCTGAGGAAGGGAGCGGGGGCCTCCTCGACCAGCTTCTGGTGGCGGCGCTGCAGCGAGCAGTCGCGGGTGGAGACGACGACGACGTTGCCGTGGCCGTCTGCGAGGCACTGGGTCTCGACGTGGCGGGGCTTCTCGAGATACTTCTCCACGAAGCACTCGCCGCGACCGAACGCGGCGACCGCCTCGCGCGTGGCCGACTCGAAGAGCTCGGCCACCTCATCGCGTTCGTAGGCGACCTTGAGGCCGCGGCCGCCGCCGCCGAAGGCCGCCTTGATGGCGATGGGCAGACCCACCTCGTCGGCGAAGGCGAGCACCTCGTCGGCGTTTGCGACGGGGTCGCTTGTTCCGGCTGCGAGCGGGGCACCGACCTTCTCGGCGACGTGGCGAGCGCTCACTTTGTCACCGAGACGCTCGATCGCCTCCGGGCTCGGGCCGATCCAGGTGAGACCCTGGTCGATGACGGCGCGGGCGAAGTCGGCGTTCTCTGCGAGGAAGCCGTAACCCGGGTGCACGGCGTCGGCACCCGAGCGCCAGGCGACGCCGAGAATCTTGTCGATGACCAGGTAGGTCTCGGCGCTCGTCGTGCCGTTCAGCGCGTATGCCTCGTCGGCGAGTTGCGCGTGCATGGCATCGCGGTCTTGGTCGGCGTACACTGCGACCGACGCGATGCCGCTGTCAGCGGCGGCACGAATGATACGAACGGCGATCTCGCCTCGGTTGGCGATGAGCACTTTACGAATGCGCGACATGCATGACAGCCTATTCCAGGTCGCGGCGCGAGCCTTGGATATTCGCCACAAACCTTCTCCGCGGTTCGTTGCCGCTGTGCACAGCGCGCCCGCGCTGTGCGATCCAGATCGCGGCGTTCGCTAGCGGCGTGGATTCGAGTAATGGCGTGAGTATTCTTCGATTTACTCACGCCACTGCTCGAA
>JBKEBN010000003.1:0-7718 GCA_047973175.1 Leucobacter sp. | reverse complement strand
GTCGCGGCCTCCCCCAACCAAGCTTCGGTCGACTGGATCACCAACCAGTACGACAAATACGTGCTCGGCAACACCGCGCTCTCCTTCCCCGACGGCGCTGGCATGATCCGCGTCGACGAGGAGTCGGGCCTGGGCGTCGCCATCGCGACCGATGCGAACGGGCGCTACTGCCAGCTCGATCCCTATGTCGGATCGCAGCTCGCACTCGGCGAGGCCTACCGCAACGTCGCGACCTCGGGCGCCGTGCCCACCGCGGTCACCGACTGCCTCAACTTCGGCAGCCCCGAGAACCCCGAGGTCATGTGGCAGTTCTCGCGCGCGGTCGAGGGACTCTCCGACGCCTGCCTCGCGCTCGAAGTGCCGGTGACCGGCGGCAACGTGTCGCTCTACAACCAGACCGGCGACGTGCCGATCCACCCCACCCCGGTGGTGGGCGTGCTCGGCATCATCGACGACGTGGCGCGCCGCGTGCCCTCCGGGTGGCAGGATCAGGGCGAGCACCTCTACCTGCTCGGAGTCACCCGCGACGAGCTCGATGGCTCTGCCTGGGCCGAAGCCGTGCACTCGCACTTGGGAGGCCTGCCACCCGTGGCCGTGCTGGACGACGAGCGCAGGTTGGCCGAGCTGCTGCACGCCGCGGCGCTGGGCGGTCTGCTGTCGGGCGCGGTCGATCTCTCTGAGGGCGGCCTCGCGCAGGCACTGACCGACGGCGCGCTGCGCTTCGGCGTGGGTGCCCGCGTGTGGATCGACGAGATCATGTCGCGCGACGGCGTCGATGAGACGGCGGCGCTCTTCTCCGAGTCTCAGGCGCGCGTGCTCGTCGCCGTGCCGCACGAGGAGGAGGTCAAGTTCCGCGGGCTGTGCGCGGGCCGCGACTTCCCGGTGCTGCGCATCGGCGTCACCGATCTTGCGGGTGACGATGCCGCGATCGAGGTGCAGGATCGCTTCACCCTGCCGCTCTCGGAGCTGCGGGCCGCATCGCAGGCCACCCTGCCCGAGCGCTTCGGCCCGGTCATCGCCGAGTAGTGCGGGCGGGCGGCGATCCTGCACTGTCACGGACCCCGCCCACTCAGACGAAAACGGCTGTGGCCGCCGAGCGCTTTCGCGTCTCGGCGGCCACAGCCGTTTGCTGCCCGGGAGGGGCTAGGGTGTGTCTTAGCGGCGCTTCACCTTCGCCGATGCGGTCTTGTAACCGTCGGCGTAGGTCACGCCGCCGATCTTGACGTACAGGCGACCGCCGATCTTGACCTTCTTGGTCTTGCTGATGTTGAAGTTGACCTTCGAGTTGGCCGAACCCTTCTTCAGCTTGGTCGTGGCGACCGCCTTGTAGCTCTTCTTGCCGGGAGCCTTGTAGTAGGCCGTCACCTTCGCACCGTACTGGTAGTCGGGCGCGCGCAGGCTCATCTTGAAGGTGCCCTTGGAGGTGCTGTAGCCGCTCCAGCTGGTCTGCGCCTTCGAGAGGCTCGGATTGGAGCGCACGACGAACTCCTTGGTGGTGCTCTTCACCGTGCGGGTGTACGAGCTGCCGTTCCACTTCGACTGGCGGATCGGCACCGTCGTCTTGTAGCGACCGGGCGTCACGTACGTGCTGAGGCGCACCGTGTAGGCGTTGTCCTTGTTCGGGAAGACGTTCGAGGTCGGAGCCCACACGCTGGGCTTCAGCACGTAGCTGCTCTTCACGCCCTTGCTCGTCTTCACCGTGGTGACCTTCGGCCCCAGGTAGTCATTGCCGTAGGGCGAGTAGTAGAGGTTGTTGTTCGCAGCCGGTCCGGTGAACCGTACGGTGAAGCCCTTCTCCACCGCACCCTTCTTCGAGGGGCTCAGCTTGCTGGGCAGAGAGAAGGTGGGGGCTGCGAAGGTCGTCGAAGAGGCAGCGGTCGCTCCAGCGGTGGCATCGGTAGAGGGCTCACCCGCTTCCCCTTCGGGCGCTTCCTCAGCGCCCTCGGCGGGTGCCTCTTCAACGGGTGCCTCGAACTGCTGCTGCTCGGAAACCGACTCATCGGTCGGCAGGGCGGTCGCGGGTACCTCGGCACCGTTTACCGCGTTCGCGGGAATTTCGTCGGCGACTTCGACAGCGGGGGTCTCCTCGACCGACTCTGCGATGGCAGGGCTCGCGAAGCCCAGCGGAACAATGAGGGCCGCCGCGGTTGCGAGGCCGAGAGTGAGTTTCTTCTTGCGCATATCCTGTCTTGACCCTTCGGGTATTGTGAACCGCCCATTACCCGATACGCAGATATTACGCAACAGGATTGGGACACGATCCGGGAACATTCCCCACGTCAGCCTACCCCGACTCTGACCATCTGACGAATATTGCGTTACAAATGCCTAATTCAGGGCCTATTCCCACCTACTCCTCGCCTACTCCGGTGAGTTTCTACGCCACCCGCTGCGACTCGGGCCGAGTGCCGGTGACGGCGCACTCAGGCTTACTGATCGCGCGGGGCGACCCTGGCGATCACCGCGGTGCAGATTTCGTCGATCGGAAGCGTCGCGTCGAGCACGAGAAAACGCTCGGCCTCGGCTTCGGCGAGCGCCAGAAACCCGTGCCGCACCGCGGCGTGGAAGTCGGCGGCCTCGGCTTCCAAGCGGTCGGGTGCGTCGCCGCGCTCCCTCATGCGCTCCGCAGCGTCAGCCGGATCGAGGTCGAGCAGCACCGTGAGATCGGGCCACAGGCCGTTCACGGCCCACTCGCTGATGCTGCGCACTTCTGCGGTGCTGAGCACCCGCCCCGCACCCTGATAGGCGAGGGACGAATCGATGTAGCGATCCTGCACCACGACCGCGCCCCGTTCGAGGGCCGGGCGCACCACCTTCGCGATGTGTTGCGCCCGATCCGCCGCGTACAGCAGCGCTTCTGCGCGTGCGTCGACCTCGCCGATCTCATCGCCGCCGTGCAGGAGCAGGCTCCGGATTTCCGCCCCCAGTCGGGTGCCGCCGGGTTCGCGGGTGCGCACCACCTCGTCGCCGCGTTGCTCGAACCATGAGCACAGCAGTTCGGCCTGCGTGCTCTTGCCCGCGCCGTCTCCGCCCTCGAACGTGATGAACACACCGGTCACGAGTCCAACTCCTCAACCATTGCCGACCCGCATCGCAACCTCAGCTCGCTCAGCCCGCGGCCGCCGCAGCGGCGGCCGCCGCGCGGTTCGCGGCACGGGTTGCGGCCGCTTTCTTTGCGGCTGCGGAGCGCGCTGGATCCACCGCTTTCTTCGCGGTGCCGCCCTTCGCAGCAGCGCTCTTGGCGGCTCCGCTCTTCGCAGTCGCAGCGGTCTTCTTCGCCGGCGCTTTCTTCGCGGCCGTTTTGCGGGCCGGAGTGCGCTTCTGGGCGGGGCCCTTGGCGCGCTTGATGGCGAGCAGCTCGACGGCGCGCTCGAAGGTGATGTCTTCGACGCTGTCGCCGCGCGGGATCGTGGCGTTCGTCTCGCCGTCGGTGACATAGGGGCCGAAGCGGCCGTCGCGCACCCTGATCGGCTTGCCGCTCACGGGATCGGCCTCGAACTCCTTCAGCGCGCTCGCCGCCTTGCGCGCGCCGTACTTCGGCTGGGAGAACAACTCCTGCGCACCGGCGAGGTCGATCGAGAAGATCGCGTCTTCGCCGGGCAGCGTGCGGGTGTCGGTGCCCTTCTTCAGGTAGGGGCCGTACCGGCCGTTCTGAGCCGTGATGTCGGTGCCGGACTCCGGATCCTGGCCGACGATGCGGGGCAGGTCGAGCAGGGCGACGGCCGCATCTAGGTCGATCGTGGCGGGATCCATGCTCTTGAAGAGCGACGCCGTGCGCGGCTTCTGCCCCTTCGGCAGCTGCTCGCCCTCGTCGGGCAGCTCGGTGACGTAGGGGCCGAATCGGCCGTTCTTCGCAACGATGCGCTTGCCGGTCTGCGGGTGCAGACCGACCACGCGGTCTTCGGCGGGTTCGGCGTCGGCCAGCTCGTGCGCCTTGACGGGGGTCAGCTCGTCGGGAGCGAGCCCGTCTGGAATGTTGACGCTGCGAGGCTTCAGGGCACCGTCTTCGCCCACCTCGCACTTCTCGTCGAACACCTCGAGGTACGGCCCGTACTTGCCGTTGCGCAGAGAGATCTGGTCATCGATCTTGATGGTGTTGATGGCTCGCGCGTCGATCTCGCCGAGGTTGTCGACGACGCCGCGCAGGCCGGGGTGGTTGTCGGTGCCGAAGTAGAACTCGCCCAGCCACTTGCCGCGCGCCTCGTCGCCGGCGGCGATGCGGTCGAGATCGCTCTCCATCTCCGCGGTGAAGTCGTAGTCGACGAGCTCGCCGAAGTGCTCCTCGAGCAGGCGCACGACCGAGAAGGCGATCCAGCTCGGCACGAGCGCCTGCCCCTTCTTCGCAACGTAGCCGCGGTCCATGATGGTGCTGATAATCGCCGCGTAGGTCGAGGGGCGGCCGATGCCGAGCTCTTCAAGTCGCTTGGTGAGGCTGGCCTCGGTGTAGCGCGGGGGCGGGCTGGTCTCGTGCCCCTTGGCTTCGGGATCGGCGACCCCGAGGTTCTGCCCCTGCGCGAGCTTGGGCAGCGAGACGTTCTGCTCCGAGTCGCCGCGCTTCTCATCGCGGCCCTCTTCGTAGGCGAGGAGGAAGCCGGGAAAGGTGATGACGGTGCCGCTCGCGGTGAACTCCAGGGTCGTCGGGTTCCCCTCGCCGGGCTCAATGACGCTCGCGCCGACGGTCACGGTATCGGTGGATCCCTTGGCGTCGGACATCTGGCTGGCGACCGTGCGCTTCCAGATCAGCTCGTAGAGCGCGTGCTCGCCCTGCGTGAGCCTGCCCTTGAGCGCGGTGGGTCGCTGGAAGACGTCACCCGCGGGTCGAATCGCCTCGTGGGCCTCCTGCGCGCCCTTCGACTTGCCGGTGTAGACGCGAGGTTTCTCGGGAACGGTCTGAGCGCCGTACAGTTCAGCCGCCTGCTTTCGCGCGGCCTGGATCGCCTGCCCCGAGAGCGTGGGCGAATCGGTGCGCATATAGGTGATGTAGCCGTTCTCGTAGAGCGACTGCGCGAACGACATGGTCTGCCGCGAGCTGTAGCGCAGCTTGCGCGAGGCCTCCTGCTGCAGCGTGGAGGTGGTGAACGGTGCGGCGGGACGGCGGGTGTGCGGCTTCGTCTCCACGGAGAGCACCGATGTCGAGGTCTGCGGAGTGAGCAGAGAGGCGATGCTCTCGGCGCGGCGCTGCTCGAGTCGGATCAGGCCAGCCTTCGCGGCCTTGGCCGTGAACTGCCCGTCATCGCCGAAGTCCGCTCCGGTCGCGAGGCGCTGCTCGTTCACGCGCACCAGCTTGGCCTGGAAGGCGGTGGGATCGACGGCGTCGGCTCCCGGAAGGAACATCGCGATCAAGTCCCAGTACTCGGCCGGACGGAACGCCTGCCGTTCTCGCTCACGATCCACCACCAACCGGGTCGCTGCCGACTGCACGCGGCCCGCAGAGAGCTTCGGAGCGACCTTGCGCCACAGCACCGGCGAAACGTCGTAACCGTACAGGCGGTCGAGGATGCGCCTCGTCTCCTGCGCGTCGACCAGCGCACTGTCGATGTCGCGGGTGTTCTGCTTCGCCTGCTCGATCGCGTCGCGGGTGATCTCGTGGAACACCATGCGCCGCACGGGCACCTTCGGCTTCAGCACCTCGAGCAGGTGCCACGCGATGGCCTCGCCCTCGCGGTCTTCATCGGTTGCGAGCCAGAGCTCGTCGGCACCCTTCAGCGCGCGCTTGAGCTCGGTGACCGTCTTCTTCTTGTTGTCGTTGACCACGTAGTAGGGCGCGAAGTCGTTGTCGACGTCGACGGCGAATTTGCCGAACGCGCCCTGCTTCAGTTCGCTCGGCAGCGCCGACGGTTCGGCCAGATCGCGGATGTGCCCCACTGAGGCGATGACCTCGTAGTCGTCACCGAGGTAGCCGCCGATGGTCTTCGCCTTGGTCGGCGACTCGACGATCACGAGTTTCTTCGTACCCTTCACGGGTCTCCTTCATCACTGCGAATGGGATGCCTGATCGCCACCTGATGCGACCGCTCTGCATCGAAACGATACACAATCTCCCGCAAGATTCCCTCATCGGCCCCGTGTCTCATCCCGCTCGTACTCCCCGGTTCCGCCGCGCTCTGCGCTTCCTCATCCCTCGTCACGGCTGGCCGATGTAGTCGAACGGATCGACGTCGGGAAAGGCATTGCTCGGCCGCGACGACAGCGTGAAGTGGGTGTGCGGCCCCTCGGTGCAACCGCTCATCCCCGCGTCCGCGACGCGCTGCCCAGCGGCCACCCGGCTCCCCACGACCACGCCCCACCGCTGCGGCGACCCGGGGGCCACGTGGTTGTGCGAGCTGTAGAGCACCCGTCCCCGGTACTCGTGACGGATCATCACCGAGGCGTTGGGTCCCCGCCACCACGAGGGGTTCGCAACGCAGGGCGCAGGCACACCGCCCCCGTCGAAGCCCGCCATCACCACGACGCCGTCGTAGGGAGCGTAGAGCGCGCTGCCGGTCGGCGCTTCCAAGTCGATGGAAAGACCGTCGTGGAAGTGCTGAGTGATGCCTCGAACGGCCGATGGCCAGGCCCAGCCGCCAGGACCGACCTGCCCCCGCTCCCCCGCTCCACCCGCGACCGGGGCATCGGCCTGCACACCGGCGCGTGCCGCCGCCTCTCGCGACCAGAGGTGTGCCGAAACGCGGGCTACGATCCTCGCCTCGGCACCGCCCGCTTCAAGATCGCAGCGCACGATCTCAGCCTCCATCGACCCGGCGACCTCCGCCGCCAGGGCACAGGGTTCACCGGCGATCCACCCCTGCGCCGCATCGACCGCCGCGAGAGCCGCAGCGTCAGCCGCCGCAGCCGCGTAGCGCTGCGCTTCGAGGTGGGCGGATGCGGCAACGACCGGAAGGCCGATGCCGAGCACCGCGACGGAGCAGACGATCAGCGCCGGGGCGCTCACTGCGCGCTCCCCGCGTCGCTCGTCGCAGCGCAGGCGCGAGCCGAGACCGATATCGCGGCGAGCGCGCCTCCGGCCGGGCTGGATCGCAGCGTGACGCAGTGCAGCGCGCCTCGGCGCTCGCGCTCCGCCCGCACCCCGCGCGCCTCCCCGAGACGCGCCTTCGCCGCGTCTTCGTCGCCTCGGGCCTCGAGACGTGCGACGTCGGCCGCGACGGAGACGAGAGCGACGCGGTGAGAGGCGAGCAGCAGGGCTCCGATCACCAGCCCGAGCACCGCGAGAACGGCTGGGAGCACGATCGCGAACTCCGCGGTGACCGTGCCCCGCTCATCGCGCAGCACCCCCGCGAGGGGCGATGCGATCCCGAGCAGCCGCCGAGGCGGCCGAGGCCGCCCGGGTGCCAACGGACCGAGTGCCGGCTGCCCGCGTGCCGACCGTCCCACTCGCTCAGCCCCCTGTTCCGAGCGCATTCTCCACCAGCTGCACGAGCATTCCGCGAATCTCGGCCGACCGCATGATCGCCACCAGCAGGCCCGCAAAAGCCACCGCGGCCATTGTTGAGCGATAAAAGCATATTCCAAATATGGGCAGCAAGCGCTGCAATTTGACATGATGCAAAAAGGCGACTAGGCTCATGAACAAGTCAGATGATGAGCCGGGCGCAAGCCTGGCGAATCGGCCGGAGCTCCCTCCCAAGCCGGATGACGATTCAGGGCACGCGCGGGAGAGAGCGTGCCGGCGGCAGCGATGCCGCCCGGTCGGTGCCACGGAGCCGGCCGCATAAGATCGC
>JBKEBN010000130.1:0-4943 GCA_047973175.1 Leucobacter sp. | reverse complement strand
GCGGTGCGGCGACCTGAAATCTGGCTGCGTTGTCGTCGGAATCTTCACCACCAGTGAAGCCTTCCTCCTCCGCCTTGCCAGATTTCAGGTCACCGCATCCTCGTACCGCAGCCCCTATCCGCGCGATCAGTTAGGGCGCGACCCCCGGGGCTCCGAGCGTGACCCTGTGCCTGCCGCGCAGGATCTGCTCGGCGCGTTCGACCTCGGCGGCCTGGGCGGTTCCGTCCCAGCCGAGGGGATCGGCGATGGCTGCCGCGATCTCTTCGAGAAGTGCGCGCGTGAGCCCGCCGGTGAACGCCAGTGAGGTGCGCCGCAGCAGCACGTCGTCGAGGTGCCGCACGTGTTCGGTGCGGGCGAGGTGCGCGAGTTCTTCGGCGAAGTAGTCGGGGCGCGAAGCGAGGACCGTCGGTTCGGGCGGCAGAGCGAGGATGATCTCGGCCGCTCGTGTGCCGTAGCGCTCGAGCAGCCGATCGGCGGTGTGCTGGTCGAGCGAGCCGCGATGCTTTGCAATCCAGATGCGGCGCGCGGCGCGGCCACGCGGATACCCGACGGCACCGCCCACGGGGGTGGACCTGGTCTGCGAGATGCGCTTGGCACCGAGCAGGCGCAGCGTCTCGTCGCCCAGGTGCTCGGCGAGTGCGCGGAAGGTGGTCCACTTGCCGCCCACGAGGCTGAGTGTGCGGGTGCGACCGAGCCAGCCGTGCTCGATGCGGTAGTCGCGCGAGACGAAGCCGGGTGCGGTGTCGTCGTGATGCGGAAGAGGTCGGATGCCCGAGAAAGTGAAGACGATCTGCTCGCGACTCACGCGAACGGTGGGGAAGACGTGGCCGATCAGTTCGCAGAAGTAGTCGATCTCGTCATCGGTGCAGGTGACCGGCTTGCGCGGGTCGGCTTCGATATCGGTCGTGCCGACGAGCACGCGACCCTTCAGCGGGTAGATGAGCACGATGCGACCGTCTGAGTGCTCGAAGAAGATCTCGCGCCCGCCGGTGGCCTCGAGCAGTTCGGGGTGATCGAGCACGATGTGCGAGCCCTTGGTACCGCCCATGTAGCTGGTTGCGCGGCCGAGCGCCGCGTTCGTCTCGTCGGTCCACGGCCCGCTCGCGTTGACGATCACTCGCGCGGAAAACGCGAACTCCTGTCCGCTCTGCTCGTCGCGCAGCAGAGCGTGCTCGTTTTCGAAGCCGACGAGCGACACGTAGTTCGCGGCCCGAGCCGAGCTCGACGTGGCCTCGGACAGCCGACCCGCTGCGATGCCGTCGGCGAGCACATCGAGCGCGAGACGCTCGGGGGAGTGCATCGAAGCATCGTAGTAGCTCGCCGTGTACTTGATCGCAGGGTTGAGGCGGGGAAGCTCGCGCAGCGAACGCTCTCGCCCGTGGAATCGGTGACGCGGCACGCGCCCACCACCGCGCGAGAACGTGTCGTAGATGGTCAGCCCGAGCTTGATGAGGAGCGCGCCGCGCTCGCGCGGACGGCCTCGACCGTGGGTGACGAGCAGGCGGACGGGAGCGGCGAAGGCACCCGAGAAGGTCGAGAAGATCGGGATCGTGGTCTCGAGCGGTTTCACGTAGTGCGGTGCGTTGCGGATGAGCCTGTTGCGTTCTTGCACCGCTTTTTTGACGAGACGGAACTCGCCGTTCTCGAGGTAGCGAATGCCGCCGTGCACCATGTGACTCGAAGCCGAAGAGGCTCCCGACACGAAGTCGCCCCGTTCGACGAGTGCTACGTCGACGCCCTGCAGCGCGAGCTCGCGAAAAGTTGCGAGCCCGTTGATGCCGCCGCCGACGATGAGCACGTCGGCGTGCGGACGTTCGGTCAGGCTGCGGGTCTCTGCTGGCGTCATGATCCAACGCTACAAGAGGCCACTGACACCGAGCTGTCGCCGGAGGAGCCGAGTGGCTTGAGAGCCGAGCGCTTGAGAGCGCCGCCGCTGACGTGCGATGTCAGCGGTGTGTGGTGCAATGGGAGCATGACGCGACCCATCGCCTCTATCCTGCACGTCGACATGGATTCGTTCTTCGTCTCCGTCGAGCTGCTCGACAGGCCGGAGCTGCGCGGCCTCCCGGTCGCCGCGGCCCACGACACCGCGCGCTCCGTCGTGTCCAGCGCCAGCTACGAGGCGCGCCGCTTCGGCGTGCGATCCGCCATGCCCGTGGTCCGAGCCAAGCAGCTGTGCCCCGGGCTCATCCTGGTACCCCCGACGTTCGAGAAGTATCGCCGCGCCTCGAAGACTGTGATGGCGATCTTCGAGGAGTTCACGCCCCTCGTCGAACCGCTCAGCATCGACGAGGCGTTTCTCGACGTCGCGGGATCGGTGCGCCTGTTCGGCGCACCCGCGGAGATCGCCCGGCAGCTGCGAGAGCGCGTGCGCGAACGAACGGGGCTGCCGGTGTCGGTCGGCCTCGCGGGAACGAAATTCGTCGCGAAGCTCGCCTCCCAGCGCGCCAAACCGGACGGCGTGCTCGAGGTTCCGCCGGAGCACACCCTCGACTTTCTCCGCCCCCTGCCGATCGAAGCCATGTGGGGAGTCGGCAGGGCGACCTCGCGTGCGCTCAGGGAGCGCGCGATCCACACGGTCGCCGACCTCGCCGACGAACCGGTCTCGTCGCTCGAGCGCATCATCGGCCGCGCCGGTGCGCACCGCCTCCACGAACTCGCGAACGGTCGCGACGAGCGCAGCGTCGAGACCGTTCGCGTCGAGAAGAGCATCAGCCACGAAGAGACCTTCGCGACCGACGTCACCGACCGTGAGATGCTCGAGCGAGAGCTGCTGCGGCTGTCGACGAAGGTCGGCGAGCGGCTGCGATCGGCGGGGCTCGAATCGCGCACGATCTCCATCAAGGTGCGCTGGGCGAACTTCGATACCGTGACCCGCTCACGCACTCTCGTCGAGGCGACCAACACCACGCATCGCATCTACGGCAGCGCCCGTGAGCTCTTCGAAGTGCTGAGCGCCGATGGCCGGGCGGTACGGCTCATCGGCGTACGGGCCGAGCACCTGCTCGACGAGGGCAGCGATCCCGCAGCGCTCTGGAGCGACGATGACGGGTGGCGCGCCGTCGACCAGGCGGTCGACGAGGTGCGCGGGCGCTTCGGCACCTCCGGCGTGACCTCGGCGAGCCTGCTCACCGGGCGCGGCGACGTCGTCGATCCGCGCTCACTGCAGCCGCCAAGTTAGGAGTCGGCGGGATCCTGCACCGCGTCGTCGTCCAGCGCCTGCATGATCGCGAGCACGGATTCGAGGATCGCGGCCAGCCAGTCGAAGACCAGCACGGTGCCGCGGGTCGTCTCGTCGCCGACGAGCCGCGCGTGATCCTCCGGTGACTCGAGCCCGATGCGGGCCGCGATCGCCAGCCGCACCGCCGTCACCGTGCGCACCCAGGCACCCATCGAGGCGGGGGAGATGTCGACCTCGACGGGAGCGGTCTCGTCGGGCAGGTCACCGCCGACGCCCAGGGCCGAGGTCACCTGCATCGCGTCCTGCAGCTTGCGGTTGAGCAGCCCCTGCTCGGTCACGCGCCGAAACTGGGCGGCATCGCCGGCGCTGTCACCGGCTCCTTCGGCGTATGCGTCGGGGAAGAGTCGGGCGAGCGCCGGATCCTCCGGCGCGTGCTCGGAACCGCCGACCTCGAGGCTCGCGAAGAGCGGGTCGGGATCGAGGGCCGTGCCGCTGTAGCTTTTCAGCAGCTGAATGAGCTGATTCACCAGCTGATCCAGCATCGACGCCTCGTCGTAGTCGAGCAGCAAGCGGAGCCCGTTCTCGGGCAGCGGCATCAGTCTCATGCGTCACCGGCCTGCCGCACGGTGGCCCACAGGCCGTAGCCGTGCAGTGCTTCGACGTGCATTTCCATCGCCTCTCGTCCGCCCTCTGCGACCACCGCGCTGCCCCGGTGGTGCACCTGCAGCATGAGCTCCTCGGCGCGATCCCGATCGAAACCGAAGTGCGCGCGGAACACGTAGGTGACGTACGACATCAGATTCACCGGGTCGTCCCAGACGACCGTCTGCCAGACGGGATCCGGAGCGACCTGCTGTCTCTCGCTGACGCCCGCGCCGGTCTGTGTCGCGGTATCGGTCGCGTTCATCTGACTCATTGCTTCAGCCCCATCCGAGTTCGTGGATGCGCTCCTCGGTCAGCCCGTAGAAGTGAGCGATCTCGTGGACCAGTGTGATGCGGATCTCCCTCACCAGTTCCTCTTGGTCGGAGCAGTGCTCGAGCAGGTTCTCGCGGAACAGGATAATACGGTCGGGCTGTTCGCCGTATCCGTAGATGTTGCGCTCGGCGAGCGAGAAGCCGTCGTAGACGCCCAGGAGATCGCTCCCGTCTTCCGGCCGGTCTTCGACGAGGAAGATGATGTTGTCGAGCTGTTCGAGCATGTCGTCGCTCAGGGAGTCGAGGCCGTCGGAAACCAACGACTCGAACTCCTCGGGCGAGATCTCAAGCATGTTTTCACCCTACACAGGATCAGAGGATGTCACCCCCTCACCGGGGATGACATCCTTCCCTCACGTGTGTTGTATTCCGCCCGCGAGATGCCTCGCCCGGTTCGGCGTGTCTCTGACGGTGCGGATTCTGCCGATAGGATGGTCGGGTTGAATCTCAATGGAAATCGATAGGAGATCGCTCATGAGCCACGGCAAGAAGAACGACGAGCTGCGCGAAGACCGTCTGGAGCAGGAGGAGCACCGTCAGGAGCTGCGCGACGAGGTGTTCGCCGAATCCGACGGTGGCAAGGCCGATTTCGGTTCTCAGGACGAGCGCCGCAAAGAAGGCGAAGGCCGCCTGTAGCGGTAGGTCTTCAACTCTTAGGGCCCTCCAGTAAATAACCGCTGCGAGTGAGGTTTCTGAGCGGGATGCATGATAAAGCTGGGGTTCGTCGGCGTAGTGGTGCTACGTTGACGAACCCCAGCTGCGATCATGCGCCCGATCAGGAAGCGAC
>JBKEBN010000129.1:0-46737 GCA_047973175.1 Leucobacter sp. | reverse complement strand
GCTTCCTGATCGGGCGCATGATCGCAGCTGGGGTTCGTCAACGTAGCACCACTACGCCGACGAACCCCAGCTTTATCATGCATCCCGCTCAGAAACCTCACTCGCAGCGGTTATTTACTGTCGGCCCCTGAGCGAGATCGTGGCAGACCTCCTGAGTTCGGCACCAAAGTGGCAGGCTTCCGCCGTGGCACTACTGCGTCACACATAAACTAATCGCCTTCGGTTATGTTTCCACTGTGCACCGTCGCGACCGCCCGCCGTTCGCTCGGGGCTCACCGCGGTGCTCACGCTCGCAACGAACGAAGGACAGGAACGATGAAGAAACTCACTCGCCTCGGGCTTGGCATCGCGCTGGCCCTGACCCTGGCGACCCCGACAGCACTGGCCTCGACCGCCGCATTCGCGCAGGAGGAGGCCCCCGCTTCAGACGCGCAGATCGAGGGCACCGCGCAGCCGGCGGAGACGCCGACTCGCGAGGTGGGACCGGAGCCGGATCCCGAATCGGACCCGAAACCGAAGGGCGCACCCGATCCCGAATCGGATGCTGAGCCCGATCCCGAACCGGATGCCGCGCAGCCCGGCACCGAAGTGCAGCCCGGCACCGAGGAGCAACCGGTCGCCGAGCCGGCCCCCGATTCGGTGCAGCCGAATGAGGCCGCACCCTCTCCGCCTTCTGCGCCCGAACCCCGGTTCCCCGCGGGAGCAGACGCAACCCAGCTGCTTCCGCCCAACACGGCGCGCTACGTGACCTTCACGATCACCGACCCGAAGGGCAGTCCGGTGCTGGATTCCAGGGTGCGCATGATGCGTGACGGGCACTCGGATATCTCCGCTCGAACGGATGCTTCGGGGCGCGCCACTCTGGCGTCGGTGCCCTACGGCGAATACCACGTGCAGGCATTCGCACCCACGGGCCGCACCGACCTCGAGTCCACCTACATCGACGGCACCACGGTCTTCTCGCAGTCTCAGCCGGTCACGATCAACGCCCTCACCCACAGCTACAGCTTCGCCCTGAAGGGGGCCGAGAACGTGCTGCCCGGCGGTATCGACGGCACGGCCGTCGACTCGGTGTCGGATCGCTCCATCGCGGGCCTCGATGTGTGGGTTCAGGCGAGCGGCGGCGGCAAGTGGTGGATCGTGAACACCGACATCAGCGGCCGCTTCAGCGTGCGCAACCTGCCCGCCGGTGCCTATGATGTCTGGGCGCACTCGACCACGGGCTACAAGACCTCCAAGCGGCAGATCCTCGTCGGCAATCAGACGACGACGGTGACCTGGCAGGTGCAGAGCAAGGCGGGCAGCCTCTACCTGCCGGTGATCGTGAAAGACCGTCGCGGTGCCGCGATCGTGGGAGCCGACGCGTGCCTCATCGCGCGCGACGGATCCCAGCCCGGCGCACCGGTGCGGTGCGCGCAATCAGACGAGAGGGGCATCGCGCGGCTGTACCTGGGCACCTTCGCGACCAGCCCGCCGCGCGACTGGTACTACCTGCACGTGGCTCAACCGGAGAACACCGACTACCGGGACAGCTGGCTGGGCAGCGTCTCCCCCTCGGTGCCGGTGCTGATCGACTTCACCGGCACCGGCGTGCAGGCGATGGTCGCAGCGCTCGATCAGAATGTGACGGCGCGCGACGACCTCTACACGGTCAAGCCGGGTCTCTCGTTCATCGTGCCCGAGCGGTCGGCCGGCGTGCTCGCCAACGACGACGGCGACGGCACGCTCATCGTGACCTTCGCGCAGGAGCAGGAAGTACCGGCGTCGGGCAGCATCCGCGTGGCCACCCAGCGGGGCGGGGCGGTGTCCATCGACCGCCTCGGCCGTTTCACCTACGTTCCGCCGAAAGACTTCGTCGGCGTCGACAGCTTCGTCTACACCGTGGCCGAGAACCTCGCCACGCTCAACGAGGCGAAAGCCACCGTGCGCCTCGGAGTCGGGGTGTCGGGTGTGACAGCGGTGAAGCCGACGATCTCGGGAACGCCGAAGGTGGGCCGCAAGCTGTCGGCGAAGACAGCCGGGTGGGGTCCCGCCGGCGTGAAGCTCAGCTACCGGTGGCAGCGCGACGGCAAGAACATCTCAGGTGCCACCGGGCCGAGCTACACCCTCGAAGCGGCCGACCGCGGAAAGAAGATCGCCGTGCGGGTCACGGGCAGGCTCGCCGGATTCCCCGATGCCAGCTCGACGAGCGCCACCACGACCACGGTCGGCTACGGAAAACTGACCGTCGGCAAACCGTCGATCTCGGGCACGGCGAAGGTCGGCAAGACGCTCAAGGCGAAGACCGGCGCGTGGAAGCCGGGCGGTGTGAGCTTCAGCTACCAGTGGCTGCGAGACGGCAAGAAGATCTCAGGCGCGACCAAGAGCAGCTACAAGCTCACCTCCGCCGACGGCAACCGGAAGATCGGTGTGCGGGTCACGGGCAAGCTCAAGGGCTACGGCACAGCGTCGAAGAAGAGCCAGACGAAGCCGGTCGCGAAGTGACGCGAGAGAGCGCACGAGACACGCACCGGCTGTGCACCACTGCGGCGTGAGGGCGGCAGCGTGAGCTACCGCTACGCCATCGGCACCTACGGCCGACCCGTCACCCGGGTTCAGCGCAGACTGGTCTACGCGGTGTGCGCCTGCGCCGGGGTGAGCTCCGCCCTCATCGTATGCTACGCACTCGGCTGGGAGGTGCTGCCGCCCTGGATCGCCGCGGTCACCACGACCGCGGCGATCCTCCTCGGCGCGATCTACGCCTCCAAGAACCGACCGGTCGCCGAGATCTACTATCCGCGGTCGGACGGCCTCTGGCAGCAGGTGATGGGCGGTCGCGTCGTGGACGCCCGCTACATGGCGGGAGGGCCGCCGCCCGGCAGGCTCGAACTCGGTTACCGGGGCGGCTTCGCCGCCGCGACCGTGTACCGCAAGCGGCGGTCGGGCCGCTACACCGCGAGCGAAGAGCTCTACGACGTGACCCTGCTCGTCGCGGCCCCGGGCAGGCAGCCCTACCTCACTCGCGTGCTCATGCACCTGCAACCCGGCGACGCGGAGCGCATCTGGCCGGGCCGGGTGCTGCTCGCCGCGCGCTTCAGCTCCGTCGAACCCGACATCGCCCTGCTCCCGGAGGGGTTCTTGCGCGACAGCCGGGGCGAGGATCGCGAACGCGCCGAGGCCGCGCTCGCCGCCGCGCTCACGCTCCGAGATGCGGCTCGGCTGCCGCTCAGAGACTCGCGCACGTACCGCCTCATCACCCGCGGCTACAACCAGTTCTGGACGCTGTTCTACGAGAGGCCGAACATGGTGTGGCAGGATGTCAGGGATCGCGGCGACTGGCTGCGCTATCTGAAGATGATCGGCGTCTTCGCAGCGGCGTTCGTCGGCACCTCCCTGTTCGCCCTCCTGCTGCTCGTGCTGCGCCTGCTCGTGCCCTGGCTCGACGGGAGCGGCCCAGCCGCCTACAACTGATGCCTCCGTGCGCGCGGTGCCGGGTGCGCGGCGATCCCGATCGCACCGCTCACTCCGGGGAGATTGCTCGTTCGCCGAGAAACCCGGCGACGGTCTCCGCGAGCGCTTCCGGGCTTTCGAGCATGGGGAGATGCCCCGCGGGGAGTTCGCGGTGCCAGGTCGCGCCGAGGTTCTTCGCAAAGCGCTGCTGGAGGGTCGCGGGGAGTTCGCGATCCTCTGTGGTCAGCACGTACCCTCGCGCTCCCGCCCAGCGCCGCTCGCCGATGCGCTCCCGGTAGTAGCTCTGCGATTCCGGGGCAAACTCGGCGATGAGGCGGTCGGCGGTCTGCTCGTCGAGGCCGCGGGCGAGCGACTTGCGGATCACCGCATCGGGCGGTCGGGTTCCCGCGAGACGCATCGCGACGCTGAGCATCAGGCGGTTCGGGATCGGCATGGCCGTGAGAAACGAGCCGCCCGGCTGCGGCACGATCGCGCAGACCCCCAAGAAACCGGCCACGCGTTCCGGCGCGAGCCGCGAGATCTCCGCCCCCACGACACCGCCCGCTGAGTGCGCGACGATGACGATCCTCTCAGTCGGCATCGCGTCGATGGCCGCGTTCACGTAGGCGCGGATCCCGACCTCTCCGCTCGTGGGTCTCGGGGCGACGCGGGTCTCGTGCGATGCGCGCAGGCGGTGGCGCACACCGTCCCAGATCCACGCGGGGAGTCCCGCGCCGCTGAGGAACAGAATCGAGGGGTGTGAGGTGCTCATAACCTCATCGTCGCACCCCCGCGTGTCATCGGTATGTCACTATTTAAGGTCTGACAGTAAATAACCGCTGCGAGTGAGGTTTCTGAGCGGGATGCATGATAAAGCTGGGTGTCGTCGGCGTAGTGGTGCTACGTTGACGACAGCCAGCTGCGATCATGCGCCCGATCAGGAAGCGACACGTAGCGGTTATTTACTGGAGGGCCCTTAGGTGTGAATCGAACCGATCGCCTCTACGCGCTGCGCGAGGAGCTGCGCCGCGCTGGATCGGCCGGGCGCACCGCGCAGCGTCTCTCCGAGCTCTTCGAGGTCAGCCCGCGCACGATCAAGCGCGACATCTCGACCTTGCAGCACGGCGGCTTCCCGGTGTGGGCGCAGCCGGGACGGGGAGGCGGGTATGCCGTCGACGCAGCGGCGACGCTGCCCCCGGTGAACTTCACCGATGCCGAAGTGTCGGGCCTCGCGGCCGCCGTTGCCGCCCACCGCGGGCAACCCTTCGACGGCCACGCCCGCGCCGCGCTCGCAAAAGTGCTGAGCGTCATGGACGCGGCCGCCAAGAGTCGGTCGAACGAACTCGGTCGGCGCATCTGGATCGACCACACCGACACGCCCGGCGACGCCAAGACCAGGCGGGCGATCGAGCAGACCCTCCACGAGCGGCGCGTGCTCTCGATGCGCTACCGGAACGAGCGCGGAGAGGAGACCGCCCGGCGCGTCGACCCCGTGCTCCTCGCCCACACCCGGGGGCGCTGGTATCTCGTCGCGCACTGCCGCAACCGCGATGCGATCCGATGGTTCAGGCTCGACCGCATCACCGCAGCCCGTCCCACTGCAGAACCCGCCCAAGACATCCCCGTTGAAAGCATCGGCGCGCCCCCGCCGACCGCCGAGGCCGTCGTGTCGGGCCCGTAGTGGACCGCAGGCAGGGACCGCGCGGTCAATGCGATGTCCGATTACCGCGAGTGCGATGAGCCGATTCGTGTCAGGCTCATTCCATGAGAACCATCCCGACGAGCTTCGATGAGCGGTACCGCGCGGTCGAGGCGCGCGACAGCCGGTTCGACGGGCAGTTCGTCATGGCGGTGCGCACCACCGGCATCTACTGTCGACCGTCGTGCCCGGCCCGCACGCCCAAGCGTTCGAACGTATCGTTCTATCTCACGAGCGCAGCGGCGCACGAAGCAGGCTATCGGGCCTGCAAGCGCTGTCTGCCCGAAGCGGTGCCCGGCTCTCCCGAGTGGAACCTCAGGCAAGACATCGTCGGCCGCGCCATGCGGCTCATCGCCGAGGGGGTGGTGGAGCGCGAGGGCGTGCACGCCCTGGCCGCGCGGCTCGGCTACTCCTCGCGGCATCTCACCCGTGTGCTGTCGGCCGAGCTCGGAGCCGGACCCCTCGCCCTCGCGCGCTCGCAACGCGCGCACACCGCCCGGCTGCTGCTGACCGGAACCGACCTGACCGTTTCGGAAATCGCGTTCTCTGCTGGCTTCGGAAGCATCAGGCAGTGCAACGACACCGTGCGCGAGGTGTTCGGTATGACTCCGACCGAACTGCGCGTCCGCCGACGCGGGGCCGCACCGGCTCCCGGGTCGATCGATCTCGTGTTGCCGGTGCGTGAGCCCTTCGACGCGCGCGGAGTATTCCATTGGATGGCAGATCGCGCGATCCCCGGCATGGAAACCGCGAGCGGTATCGCATTCGCCCGCACGCTTCAGCTCCCGGGCGGCACCGCCCGATTCGAGCTGCACGAAGTACCGGGCAAGAGGGGCCAGATTCGGTTGCGAGCCCGGGTCACGGAACTTGGCGACCTCGGAATGCTGGTTGCGCGAGTCCGGCGTCTGTTCGACCTCGAT
This sequence comes from Leucobacter sp., assembly GCA_047973175.1. Lineage (GTDB taxonomy): Bacteria > Actinomycetota > Actinomycetes > Actinomycetales > Microbacteriaceae > Leucobacter. The sequence continues at coordinate 40,689 of JBKEBN010000129.1, read as the reverse complement.
GCCGATCCCCTCGCGATCGACTCAGCGCTCTCTCGACGTTCGGAGCTGGCACCCCTCGTCGCTCGTACTCCCGGCATCCGCGTTCCCGGCACGGCAGACCCTCACGAAATGCTGATCCGCGCGATGATCGGCCAACAGGTCTCGGTCGCTGCGGCGCGCACCGCTATCACGAGGCTCGTGCACGCCCTCGGGCAAACGATCGAAGCACCGGAGAGCGAGCCGCACCTGATGTTCCCGGCACCGGCGGTGATCGCGGAACACGGGCACGAGATACTGCGGGGGCCGGCGGCCCGCATCCGAGCGATCACGGGCGCGGCGGCGGCTCTCGCCGATGGATCGCTGACGCTCAGCTCTGCGGACGACGGAATCGAGCAGCGCGCCGCACTCCTGGCGCTGCCGGGGATCGGCCCGTGGACGGCGGACTACGTTCGCATGAGAGTGCTGGGAGACCCAGACGTCTTTCTGCCGGGCGACAGTGCGGTGCGAGCTGGGGCAGACAGAATCGGTGTGCCCGCGAGCCCGAAGCCGCTCTCTGAGTGGGCATCACGCACCGCACCGTGGCGCAGCTACCTCACTGCGCACCTGTGGCGAGCCGCCGCAACTCGCGCATACGAACACGACGCCACGGATAGCCCCGCAGGGCCCCGATAGACCATCGCAGAAAGAAACATCATGAACAGCACCCGATCAGCGACCGTGCAGACAATCAACACCCCTGACGGCGACTTCACCATCATCGCCGACGAGCACGGCAACGTGCTCGCGTCGGGCTGGACCGTCGACCGGCAAGCACTCTCGCGGCGAATCCACCTGCGTCTTCGACCAGCCGAAACGGTCGAAGGGGCCACTCGCGCGGCAAAGGCCGTCAACGCCTACTACGCCGGCGACACCGATGCGATCACGGCAATCCCCGTCCTCCAGCTGGGCTCCGAACTGCAGCAGCGCGGATGGGCCGCCCTCAGAGCGATTCACGCCGGTCAGCCCGCGAACTACACCGAGTTCGCGACGCTCATCGGCAGTCCCGCCGCGGTACGCGCAGCCGCGTCTATCTGCGCGCGCAACGCCGCGGGTCTCTTCGTCCCCTGTCACCGGGTGGTCCGCACCGACGGGGCACTCGGCGGATTCGCGTGGGGAACGGCCGTCAAACAGTCGCTCCTCGACCGCGAATCCCAGGTCTAGCAGACCAGTGCCCCCGGTAGGATTCGAACCTACGACCAGCGGATTAGAAGGCCGCTGCTCTATCCCCTGAGCTACGGAGGCAACCCTTAGAGGGTACTACGAACTGCGGTGATCACGCATTCGCGCCGGTCTGCTTCTTGGCGGCGGCCTTTGCCGCGCGCTTGCTCTCCCGCACCCGCAGCAGGGTCTCGGGCGAGGTGATGTCGGCGACGCTCATGTAGGTCCCCTCCGCACCGTAGGGGGCCGACGCCTCGCGCCAACCGGCACCCTCGAAACCGCACTGCTTGCCGAGAAGCGCCAGAAAGATGCGCGCCTTCTGGTCACCGAATCCGGGCAGCGCCTTGAGGCGCTTCAGCACGGTCTTGCCGTCGGGATCGCCCTCGGTCCAAATCGCAGAGGCGTCACCGCCCCAGTCGTCGAGCAGGGCACGGCAAAGGCTCTGCACCCGAGCCGCCATAGAGCCGGGAAAGCGATGCACGGCAGGGGTCTGCTTGAACGCCGCGACGAAGTCGTCGGGGTCAGTGCTGGCAATGGTCTCGGCATCGATCGAGCCGACGCGCTGCTCGATCTTGAGCGGCCCTGCGAACGCCACCTCCATCGCAACCTGCTGATCGAGCAGCATCCCGACCAGCAGGGCGAGGGGGTTGTTCGTGAGCAGGTCGTCGGCGGCGGTGTCTCCGGTGATGTGAAGGGCCATGTCTCCATCCTCTCTCGTGATCAGGCGTCAGCTTCGCACGTGCAGAGCTGCATCGACGACACGTCGCATCGGTGGCCGTCGTCAATGACCCGCCATGCCGGCATCCGGGCGCATCACCAGCCGACCGCGCCCCAGCGCTCGTTGTATCGGGTCACTCCGTTCACATCCAGTGAAATCGATGTGGTGATGTCAAAACTGGGGGGCCCATTAAGGTAGACGATGTCGTCTGTCGCGCGGAACTCAACGGCTGGCACATCGCCCACGAAGACCAGCGGCCCAGACGCTGAGTCTGTCACGACAAGCGGGCGCAGATACTCCATGACGTAGGCGCTGCCGTTGGTGAAGTGATGTACATCGGGCTCAGCGATGAACGCGGTGGTGTTCACGCCGAGATAGTGCGGGGCCGACCAGTGCGGATCAGCGGTCACCGGAGCAAAGGCGAGGGTGAGATCGGCGAGGGGGTACATGACCCGGAAGCGGGTCACGACATCACCGACTTTCAACCCTCCTCCCATCGCGCTGATGCTGACAGCACCGAGCGTGAAGGTGGGATAGAAGTATTCGCGAGCCTCCAACAGGTGTAGTTGCGGGTCTTCGCTGACTTCCATGAACAGCGGTGTGGCCGGCTCTCCGTCATCGCCACTCGCGGCAGCCGAGGGAGCGGCAACGCTCATCGCGACGACCGGAACTGCCCACGCGCCCGCAGCGAGAACGGTTCTGCGGTCAAGGCCCGAAGGCTCGTGCGGGTCGCTCACGGCATTCCTCCTGTGGCGATGGCTTTCAACGGTCGTTGGAGACTCGATAGACAATCTAGACGAAGATCATGTCCAATGGATGACATGACCAATATCGGCCCTCCTCGCGTCGAGGGCATGATTTGAGGCGCTGAACGCCGTCATCGGTGAGCTGATAATTGGTGGATGGATGGCATCGCGGACGGTTCGCGTTGTACATGGCTACTGCACATGCTAGTCGAGCAGCATGCCGATCAGCAGCGCGAGCGGGTTTCTACTGAGCAGACTGTCAGCGTCAATGTCATTCGTGAGGTGCACGGCCATACGTCCGAGTCTAGTGTCATGCGCTTAGAACGGCCGAGGATCAGGCAGGATCGATTGTCAGGAACTCGGGAGCGTCACCCGGATTCTCAGCGTAAAAGGAGACCGTGAGATCCCCGTCGGTCCCGGCAGCGAGGCGCACGGTCGCACGGGGCGGTTCGACCTCGGAGAGGCGCTCGGCAACCCAGTTCGATACCGCACTGGGTACTCTCCCGTGCCGAATCCCAAGCTCCCCGCCGAGATCGTCAAGAAGCACGACGTCGACCCCCCGTGCACGAGCGGCGCGAGCAGAATCCGGCACCGGCCCCACGGCGAGGCGGCGACCGCGCAACATATCCCGCAGCGAACCCTCCACCAGCTTCGCTTCCCTGCGCAGCTCCTCGCTCGCCTCTCCAGCTGCGATGCGTCGCAAAATCGGCACCGCCTGGTCCCTGATCCGCTCACTCTCCAAGCGCCGCTGCCGCCCAATAGCCTCACGGACCTGAATAGCCATGAGTGCGGCCCGTTCCTCCTCCTGCAAGGCCGTAACCGCGCGCCGATTGCGTTCCAGAAGGATCGCGAATATCTGAATGGCGAGCATCGACGCGATCTGCCGGAGGATGAGCACGATCCACAGCCCGATCGGATCCCCGGTCGCAACGCCGATGATCCCGTCGCCCGCGTAACCGACGAGGGCCCCGGCCCACGCAGCACCGGCCCGGCCGCGTAGGAGCACCGCAGCACAGACGATAGTCGCCCCGCGAACACCCCACGTCGCGTAGCCTTCGCCCGGGCCGCTGCCGGTATTCCAGGTCATCACGAGCTGTGCCAAGGCGGCTGCGGCAACAGCACACCATGCCCACCGAGCAGCAAGCCGGCTGTCGTAAAGATCATCGGGCGGCAGCATGGCAACCGCGCCTGCGCCGATCAGCAAAATACCCGAGACGAGCTCCACCAGGCCGTCGCTGAACCTCAGCGTATCGCTGCTGACCCGCAAGAAATGCAGTACGAGAAGTATCGCGGTGATGAGCGAGACGAGTGCCCAGGTTGTCCGACCGTGGCCGGGCGGCGGACCGAAAAGCGTGGTATTTGAGCGTCCTCCGCTCCAACGCCGAGCCGGTTCTGCCGTACTCATGCGCACCAGTACACCGAGACCACCGTGCCAGATCCCTCAGCCGAGTGCACCGCTGCGTCGCCGCCCGGCAGTGCTCGCATGCGCCCGACGATGCTGCTGGCAATCCCGAGCCTGTTGGGCTGAACATTTCTCGGGTCGAACCCCTCGCCGTCGTCTTCGATCGTCACCTCGATCTCATGTGGAGTGATGCGAACGCGAACGGCGCGAGACAGCCTCCGGTGCGGCGGAGCGTGTCTGACGCTGTTGCGCAGTGCCTCTCGACAGGCCTCGACGATCGCAGAAGCGACTTCCGAAGGAATCTCGGGTGAGCCCGAGATACTGGCGTGCACCTCGGCCTCGGGCGCAAGTGCCGTGACGAGCGAACGCAGCTCGTTCAGCAGCGCGGCGGCGTCGTGCGGGCGGTCTGCGGCATCGGACGGCAGACCGGATTGCTGAAGACGGTCCAGCGCCGCGTCGGCCATGTGCGCCGGATCCACCCGATCCGTGGAGATCCCAAGACTTGCGGCACGGAGCGTCGCGAGCACATCGTCGTGCACGATCCGTTCGATACGCTCTCGCTCGGCGGCTTTTGCAGCCTGCTCCACGTCTTGGAAGATCGCCTCCCGAGCGGCTTGCTCTCCCCTGTCACGTGCTCGCGCCGCCCGCAGCACAGCCAGCAGTATCACCACGAGCAGCACGGTCGTTGTAAGAGAAACGAGCGATGACTCGATCACCGGGATCAGTTCAGATGAACGCATCATCCTGGCCACGACCGCAAGGAACTCGGAGGAAAGCAGCCAGATCCAAGCCCACACCGGACGAAAAGCCAGCACGGCGGCCAGGGCGTAGAGCGACTGATCGCGCAAAGTCTCGCTCATGCCCGCGGCAATCGCGGGTATTGACGCCGCCACGATCACCGTGCCAAATATCGCGAAGGAGAGTGCAAGCGCCCGGAGCACTGCGAAGCCGACGAACCAGCTCATAGCCGCCAGAGCGATGCCGAAAGCCAGTCTTCCCGCAAGCGCAGATATCCACCACCAGTGCGTCAGCGTGTCTGGCTTCTCGAGGATCGCCACAAGGTTCGTCGCGAAGTACACGAGCACTGCGATCCCGAGCACCCCGCTCGCGGCTCTGCGCGTGCGAAGTTCTGCCGGGCCGATGCGCGTGATGGGCCTAGCCCCGGCGAGCCTCCCGCTCCGCGCCGAGGTCATCTGGAGCGGAACCCCCTGCCCCTCACCGAGGCCGGTCATCGCCGAGGGGTGCTTCGTGGGGCAACGGCAGATACCCGTCTTCGAGCGCCCGCATGACGAGGTCGCTGCGCTGCCGCGCCGGGCGTCCGACGCGGGCGTACTTGTCTCGCAAACGCACGAGGTAGACCTCGAGCGTCGGCATCGCGATGCCGAGCTGAGCCGCTGCGGCCTTGGTCGACATGCCGGTGGCGAGCAGCACCAGCACCTCGCGTTCGCGAGCGCTCAGGCCCACCCTGTCGAGTCCCTCGTCACCGAGGATCGCTGCGGCCCAGTCGGTCGAGAACGTAAGGTCTCCTTGCGCGCAACGCACAAGCGCCGTAACCAGATCGCTGAGCGGGGCGCTCTTGCGCACAAGTGCGGCGATCGGGGCCTGGGCGGCGAGCCTGATCAGATAGGGGCTCTCGCCCGACGTGTAAATGACGACCTCGGCCCCGGCGTCGGTCAGAGCACGGACGTTGTGCAGCGGTGAGGACTTGTCGGCGAGGCGAAGGTCGAGCACGATCAGGTCAGCGGCGGGCTCATCGGCGAGTGCCTCGCTTACGGTGGCAGCCCGACCGATATAGCGCAACGTTGTCGAGTCGGCAAGGGCGTATTCCAGAGCGACCCCGACGAGTTCGTGATCGTCGATGAGCCGCACAGTCGCCTCATTGCCACTTGCCACACAGCTATCCTCGCGCACTCCAGACCGAGCGCAAAGCCCGAAAGCGTCATGAACTTCCATGACTTCCGCGCGAGGCGACTCCGCGTTACCCGCGCCCGTGAGGTTCTCAGTTGGCGGCAGAGACCTCGACCATCGCGACGACGTCGATGGCCGGACAATCCTGCCACAGCTTCTCGAGCTGGTAGAAATCGCGCTCCTCCTGGTGGAAGACGTGCACGAGCAGGTCGCCGAAGTCGAGCAGCACCCAGCGGCCGGTTTCGCGTCCCTCGCGACGAAGGGTGCGTACGCCGGCCTCGTTGAGCGCGTCTTCGACTGCGTCCGAGATGGCCTGCACGTTTCGCTCCACCGACCCGCTCACGATGAGAAACGCGTCGGCGAATCCGAACTGTTCGGCGACGTCGAGCGCGACCAGCGCGGTCGCTCCCTTGTCGACTGCCGCGCGGGCGGCGATCTTCAGCTCGTGTGCTACGGCAGCGTCCACGGTGTCTTCGTTCTTCAGTGCTCGATCCTTACTTCGTTCGGCATTCGCGGTGTGCGCGAGTGCTCGGCATAGTCCGTACAGTAGCGAGGCTACCCGAACATTCCGTTGCTGGCACCCCAAGCGGCAAGCCCGGCAACCGCGATCAGCAGACCGCCGCCGGTGAGTGACAGCACGAGCGGAAGCTTGCTGCGCTCCTTGGCCGGCTTCGCGACGATCGGGATCCCCGTGTTCGCCCGCGCACTCACCGCGTAGCGCGCAGACACCGGCGCGGGCCCCGCCTCTCCCGTCAGGTGGGGGTCGGGGGGAAGTTCGCCGACGATGGGGTCAATGTCCACCGAATCGTGCAGAGCCGCGTGGCCGCCGGTCTCGCCCAGCGATTTCGGAAGCTTGACGGAACCCGTCACGTACAGCTCACCGGTGCCGCCGAGAGGTCCCGCGAGCCCTCCGGTGTCGTCGGGCATGGCCGGCAGGATCAGAGCGGAGGTGTTGGCACCGCCAGAGGGGCCCTCCTGCGCCACCGCTCGCGAGATGAGATCGTCGAAATCGCCGTTCCCGTTCCCGGCAGGCTGGGCCTGAGGCATCGGGCTCGTCGCGGGTTCGTCGAACACCGACCGCCACTCCTCCGGCGGCTGAATGTCTGGGAAGGAATAGGTCTCCTTCTCGGCGGGGGGAGCGCTGACGGGCTCGGGTGCCGTCTTGGCGACGGGAGTCTCGGGCACCGCGACGTTCGGAGCCGCGGCCTCGGGAGCCGCGGGGACCTCCGAGGGGGCCGAGGGTTCGGAAACCGAGACCGGCTGCTCGGGCGCGGCCTGCGTAACCGCGTCGGCGCTGGTCGGCGCGGCCTCCGCCGCTTCACCGGCCTCCGCCGCAGCGGGTGCCCCCGCCGCCGCGCCTGCGTCGGTGCCGCGCTTCCAGAAACGACGCTTGGGCTTCTCCGGCGCGGCAGCGGCATCCGGCTCAGCGCCGGGAGCTGCCGAGGCGTCGGCCTGCCCCTGGTCGCCGTCGGTCGCCTCCGCAATCGCAGCAGCCTCGGAGGAGGCTTCTGCCGCGACCTGCTCGGCTTCGCGAATGTCATCGACCGTGAACGGTTCGGTGGGCGGGGCGATGAGCGTGTCGAAGTCTGGCACCACGGGATCTGCGAGCTGCGGTGTCGCGCGCTCGCTCCGTCTCGCCCCCGCGAGTTCCTCGGCGTCCATCGGCTCGGTGTCTTCGGTGACGACATCCTCGTCGTCGACGCCACTGCCAACGGCACCGTCGGTGGCGGCGGGCGGGGTCGCTGCGTCTTCCGTCGACCGGGCAGCCCCGGACTCGGCGAGAGCCGCCTCGCGCAGCTGCCGCATCTCGCGTCGGCTGCGCGGAGTGCCGTCTTCGTTGAACGGCGAAATCTCGATCTCGGCCGGTGCGGCGGGCTCGGCAGCCGCCGGGGCGGCCTCTCCCTGCCCGGCCGCTCCAGAGAGGTCTAGAGCCCCGGTCTCCGCCATCTCCCGCAGACGGCGCTCGCGGCGCGTCAGCGGTCGTTCCTGCTCACTCATTCTTCGTCGCTTCCTCGGTGTATAACCTGTGCTTCGCAATGTACTGCACCACACCGTCCGGCACGAGGTACCACACCGGATACCCTCGAGCTACCCGTGCGCGGCAGTCCGTCGAAGAGATCGCCAGCGCGGGCACTTCCAATAAGCTTACGTGCTCACCGGAAAGCCCGGAGAGCGAGAGCTCGTGTCCCGGGCGCGAAACCGCGATGAAGTGCGCAAGATCCCAGAGCCGATCCACGTCTTTCCAGCTCAGGATCTGCTCGACCGCATCGGCCCCGGAGATGAAGAAGAGCTCGGCGTCGGGCAACTGCTCCCGCAGATCGAGAAGCGTGTCGACCGTGTAGGTCAGCCCCTCGCGGTCGATATCGACGCGACTCACCGTGAATCGGGGGTTCGATGCGGTTGCGATCACCGTCATGAGATAGCGATGCTCGCTGGGAGACACATCGTACTTCTGCCACGGGCGACCGGTTGGAACGAAGATCACTTCGTCGAGTTCGAAGCTCTGAGCGACCTCGCTCGCAGCGACCAAGTGGCCATGATGGATCGGATCGAAGGTGCCGCCCATCACCCCGATCCGCCGACGGGCAGACACCTTCAACTGTGTCGGTCTAGTGGTGCTGGTCAGCGCCGTGCTCGCGGGCGTACGCCTCAGCCTTGGCCGAGTGGCGGTTGGCCACGTCTCGGAACGAGAACGTCACCACGGCGAGGGCGATGAACGCCACAAACGCGATGACTCCGTAAAGAACCGGGCTCATCGGCAGTTCGTGGACGACGTGGCTACCACCGACCTCCTCGGAGGCCGCTGCAATCGTGGCGAGAAGAGACATCTAAACCCCTGAACTTCGAAAGAATACGGAAATCTGTGACTAGTCTAGCGGCTTTGTCTAGCGAATCTGTCCCGCACCGCGCACGAGCCACTTCGTACTGGTCAGTTCGGGCAGCCCCATCGGACCGCGCGCGTGCAGTTTCTGGGTCGAAATGCCCACCTCGGCTCCGAAGCCGAACTCTCCGCCGTCGGTGAACCGGGTTGAGGCATTGACCATGACGACCGCGGAATCGACCTCGGCGAGGAAGCGCTCGGCGGCGGCGTAGTCCTGCGTCACGATCGACTCGGTGTGGTGCGTCGAATAGCGGTCGATGTGAGCGATCGCCTCGTCGATCGAGTCGACCACGCGCACGCCCATCTCGAGGGCGAGGTGCTCGGTGGCCCAGGTCGTCTCATCGGCCGCGGAGACCCCCGCGACACTCGCGAGAGTGGCCTCGTCGCCGGCCAGCTCGACGTCGGCCGAGAGCAGCTCGCGTGCGAGACGGGGCAGCATGCGCTCGGCCGCGTCGCGATGCACCAGCAGCGTCTCGGCGGCGTTGCAGACGCTCGGCCGATGCGTCTTCGAGTTCTTGACGATGGCAACAGCCATCTCCTCATCCGCCGTGGCGTCGACATACACGTGCACGATACCCGATCCGGTCTCGATCACGGGCACGGTCGACTCCTGCACCACCGTCGAGATGAGGCCGGCGCTCCCGCGCGGGATCAGCACGTCGATGTAACCGCGTGCCCGCATCAGCCGTGAAGCGCCCTCCCGACCGAACTCGTCGATTGTCTGCACCGCGTCTCCGTCGAGCCCGACGCTCGAAATGGCCTCTTGAATGAGTTCGACAAGCACCCCGTTCGACTTCTCCGCCGCGCTCCCCCCGCGCAGCACGACCCCGTTTCCGCTCTTGAGCGCGAGCGCGGCGATATCGACCGTCACGTTGGGACGGGCCTCGTAGATGGCCCCCACCACACCGAAGGGCACGCGCACCTGACTGATCGCGATGCCGTTGGCCAGGGTGCTGCCGCGCACCACCTGCCCGACCGGATCCGGCAGTACGATGACCTCGCGCACGGCGGCGGCCAGCCCCCGCAGGCGGGAGTCGTCGAGCATCAGGCGATCCAGCAGCCCCTCGCCGATCTGCTGCTCGCGACCCCGCTCGAGGTCGACGGCGTTCGCCTCGACCACGCGCTGCACGTTCTGCTCGAGAGCGACCGCGATGGCCTCGAGTGCGGCGTGCTTCTGCGAGGTGGTGACGGTCGCGAGTCGCTTCGCAGCGCCGCGGGCCGACTCGAGCTTGGAGAGAAAGGGATCGACGTTCGACATGGCCTCAAGCCTAGCGGTGCGTTCCGGCTCAGGCCACGGAGTCGGCAGCCTCGAACACCGTGCCGTGATCCACACCGTCGAGCACCGAGGCCAGCAGCTTCGTCTCCGTGAGCAGCACGGTCGTGCCCGCGTCGGCCGCGAGGCGCGCGGCCTGCACCTTCGTCGCGGCACCGCCGGTGCCCCACCCCGACTGCGTCTCGCCGATCTCGATTCCCTCGAGCGGATCGCCGTGGGGCACGTAGGCGATGCGCTTCGCCCCCGGGGTCATCGGCGGTGCCGTGTACAGCGCGTCGACGTCCGAGAGCAGCACCAGCCGATCCGCACCCAGCAGGCGCGCGACCAGCGCGGCGAGACGATCGTTGTCGCCGAAGCGGATCTCGTGCGTCGCGACCGTGTCGTTCTCGTTGATGATCGGAACGATGCCCAGCTGCAGCAGGCGCTCGATCGAGCGTCTCGCGTTGCCGCGGTGAGTGGGGTTCTCCATGTCGTGGGCAGTCAGCAGCACCTGGCCGGCGATGACCTCGTGGGCGCTGAGCGCCCGCTGGTACCGGTTGACCAAAATGTTCTGCCCGACCGCAGCCGCCGCCTGCTGGGTAGCGAGGTCGTCGGGGCGGGCATCGAGTCGCAGAAACGGCACTCCGGTCGCGATAGCGCCGCTCGAGACCAGCATCACCTCGGCACCGGCGGCGTAGAGGCGTGCGAGGCACGAGACCAGGTTCGGGATCTGCCCGGCGTTGTCACCGCTGACCGAAGACGACCCGACCTTCACCACCACGCGGCGGGAGTTCAGCAGCGCCTCTCCTCGGCTCACCTGCTGCTCGGACTGCTTCAGGGCGGCCTCCTCCGACTCGTGCGCCGCGGGCCTCACGAGCCGCTCTCCCACATGCCCGCCTCGCGTTCGCCCTCGAGCTCGGCTCGCGCCTCGGCCTTCGCGTCCATGCGGTCGTGGTACTCCACGCGACGCTCCCGGGTCGTTCGGCGGCTGCTCTGGTCGACGCGCAGGTCGGTGCCGCGCGCGCCCATCTGCACCTCGGCGGCGCTCGTGACGGTCGGCTCCCAGTCGAACACGACGCCGGAGCCGGGACCGATCACCACGGCCGATCCCGCGGTGGCACCGGCTTTGACGAGCGCCTCCTCGACGCCGAGCTTCTGCAGGCGGTCGGCGAGATATCCGACGGCCTCGTCATTGGTGAAGTCGGTCTGCGCGACCCAGCGCTCGGGCTTCACGCCGAGCACGCGGTACAGCGTGCCGTAGGTGCCGCCCTCGGGCACGACGCGGAAACCGCCGTCGTCGACGGCCTTCGGCTGCAGCACGATGCGCGGCCGCTCGACGGCCTCCGCAGCCTCGCGTTCGCGCGCCTCCTCGACCAGCGCGGCCAGCGCGAAGCTCAGCTCGCGCAGGCCCTCGTGCGACACGGTCGAAATCTCGAACACCCGATAGCCTTGGGCCTCGATCTCGGAACGAACGAAGTCGGCGAGCTCGCGCGCCTCGGGAACGTCGATCTTGTTGAGGGCCACGAGCTGCGGGCGATCGAGCAGGGGAACCTGCCCCTCGGGTACCGGGTAGGCGGCGAGTTCGGCGCGGATCACCTCGAGGTCGGACAGCGGATCGCGGCCCGGTTCGAGAGTGGCGCAGTCGAGCACGTGCAGCAGAGCGCTGCACCGTTCGACGTGACGCAGAAAGTCGAGGCCGAGGCCCCTTCCTTCGCTGGCACCCTCGATGAGACCGGGAACGTCTGCAACCGTGAAGCGGTGATCTGCCACCTGCACCACTCCGAGGTTGGGGTGCAGGGTGGTGAAGGGGTAGTCGGCGATCTTGGGACGAGCCGCGCTCATCGCCGCGATCAGGCTCGACTTGCCGGCCGACGGGTAGCCGACGAGGGCGACGTCGGCGATGGTCTTCAGCTCAAGAACGAGCGTGCCGCTCTCGCCCTCGGTGCCGAGCAGCGCGAAACCGGGCGCTTTGCGCTTGGCGCTCGCGAGCGCGTGATTGCCGAGGCCCCCGATGCCGCCCTTCGCCGCTACGAAGCGGGTGCCCGGCTCGGTGAGGTCGATCAGGGTCTCCCCCGCCTCGTCCTTCACCACAGTGCCGATCGGCACGGGCAGCACCAGCTCGGCCCCGTTGGTGCCCGCGCGATAGTCGCCGGCACCGTAGCCGCCGTTCTCCGCGCTGCGGTGCGGCCTGCGATGGTAGTCGAGCAGCGTGGTGGCCTGCGGATCGGCGAGAATCACGATGTCACCGCCGTGGCCGCCCGCACCGCCGTCCGGTCCGGCCAGGGGTTTGAACTTCTCGCGTCGGATCGACGCGCAGCCGTTCCCGCCCTTTCCGGCCTGCAGATGCACCTGCACCCGGTCCACAAACGTCACCATGCCGAAGCCCTCCTCCCGCTGCCCCTACAGAACGACCGAATCAGCCGTATCTAACGGCAAAAGGCGGGCCGAAGCCCGCCTCGCCGTCGAATGCCTGAGTCAGGCAGCAGCAGCTACGATATTGACGACCTTGCGGCCACCCTTCACACCGAACTCGACAGCGCCGGCCTCCAGGGCGAACAGCGTGTCATCGCCACCGCGGCCGACGTTCGCGCCGGGGTGGAACTTGGTGCCGCGCTGACGAACGATGATCTCGCCCGCGTTGACCTGCTGGCCGCCGAAGCGCTTCACACCGAGGTACTGGGGGTTCGAGTCGCGACCGTTGCGGGTCGAGCTTGCGCCCTTCTTATGTGCCATGAGTCTCTACTCCTTGGATCCGCTTGTTAAAGATCTGCTTGATGAAGATCGTGTCTGAGGGTTACTTGATGCCCGTGACCTTGAGGCGCGTCAGATCCTGACGGTGGCCCTGGCGGCGCTTGTAACCGGTCTTGTTCTTGTAATGCTGGATAACGATCTTGGGGCCGCGGAGATCTTCGAGAACCTCGGCGGTCACCTTCACCTTGGCGAGCTTGGCCGCGTCAGTGGTCACCTGATCGCCGTCGACGAGCAGCACCGCGGGAAGCTCGAGCTTGCCCTCGGCGTCGCCCGCCACGCGATTCACGGTGATGATCGAACCGACCTCCACCTTTTCCTGCCGGCCGCCTGCGCGCACTACTGCGTAAACCACTTGTCACCCTTTTCTTGAGGATCGTTACTGTCTGTCGAATCGCGGCCGGGCCGCTTCCGAAGCCTAAGTCTTCGCTGCCCGATAATAGGCAGCACCAACGATCAATAATAACTTGCACTCGGACAGCGGTCAAATACCCGCTGTCAGCGTGTCATTTCTGGTCGCTGTCCCGTTGCCGGGCGGTCGCGTCGAGTGCCGCCGCGAGCGCCTCCTGCGCCGCCGCGGTCGCCTCCGCGCTCTGCTGCTCGGCCTGTCGGCCGGTGCCGCCTCGCAGGGGCGCGGTCGACACCCGACGGCCGCGGGCGCGGCCGGTTCCGGCAGCCGGTGCCTGCGGCAGAGCTTCGAGCACCGAATCGAGCAGGCTGGCCGCCGCCGACTGGGTCTCGGACTTCTCCGCCTTCACGGCCGGCCCACGCACCGCGCGACCGGAAACCTTCCCGGTCACGCCCGGCTCACCGGCCTTCGCTGCTCCGGCCTTCGCCTCGTCGGCACCGGACACGGTCGCCGTCTGCCCGACCGAGGTGCGCCCCGACGCGGACCGCCCGGGGCCCGTGCGCTTCGCGGGCTCCGCCCCTGCCCCGGTCTGCTGCGGCTGATCCGCGACCGGCTGATCCGCGACCGGCTGCTCGGCACCCGACTTGCCGCCCTGGATCGTGGACGCGGCCACCTGAGCGAGCATGTTCTTCGCGCCGTCCGTGATGGCGTGCGCCTTCGCGTCGCTTCCGTTCGCGTGCGTCGATCCCTTGCCGCGCTTCGAACCGCGCGAGCCTCCCTCGGCCTTGTACCGTGCCACCGGTTCGTGGTGCACGATGATGCCGCGGCCTCCGCAGACATCGCAGGGCTCGCTGAACGACTCGAGCAGGCCGAGGCCGAGCTTCTTGCGGGTCATCTGCACGAGACCGAGCGAGGTGACCTCGGCCACCTGATGCTTGGTGCGGTCGCGGCTCAGGCACTCCACGAGGCGGCGCAGCACGAGGTCGCGGTTCGACTCGAGCACCATGTCGATGAAGTCGACCACGAGGAGGCCGCCGAGGTCGCGCAGCCGCAGCTGGCGCACGATCTCCTCGGCGGCCGCGAGGTTGTTCTTGGTCACCGTCTCTTCGAGGGTGCCGCCCGAGCCCACGAACTTGCCCGTGTTCACATCGACGACCGTCATGGCCTCGGTGCGGTCGATCACCAGTGAACCGCCCGACGGCAGCCACACCTTGCGGTCGAGGGCCTTGGCGATCTGCTCGTTGACGCGGTACTCGTCGAAGATGTCGCGGTCGCTCTCGTAGTGCTCGACGCGCTGCAGCAGGTCGGGTGCGACCTGCGAGAGGTAGTTCTCGATCGTGGCGTAGGTCTCGCCGCCGGAGATGACCAGCCGCTGGAAGTCTTCGTTGAAGACGTCGCGAATGATCTTGATGAGCATGTCGGGCTCGGAGTGCAGCAGCACCGGGCCGCCGCCCTTCGCGACGCGCTTCTGGATCGACTCCCACTGCCGGGTGAGCCTCTGCACGTCGTGGGTCAGTTGATCCTCGGTCGCGCCCTCGGCCGCGGTGCGCACGATCACGCCCGCGCCCGTCGGGAGCACCTCCTTCAGGATCTTCTTGAGCCTTGCGCGCTCGGTGTCCGGGAGCTTGCGCGAGATGCCGTTCATCGCGCCGCCGGGCACGTACACGAGAAAGCGGCCGGGCAGCGAGATCTGGCTGGTGAGGCGGGCACCCTTGTGACCCACCGGGTCTTTGGTGACCTGCACGAGCACCTGGTCGCCGGGCTTCAGCGCGTTCTCGATGCGGCGCGCGGTGTTGCCGCCCTCGAACTCCGACCAGTCGACCTCGCCCGAGTACAGCACCGCGTTGCGGCCGCGACCGATGTCGACGAACGCGGCCTCCATGCTGGGCAGCACGTTCTGCACGCGGCCGAGGTACACATTGCCGATGAGCGACGACTCGCTCGAGCGCGCCACGTAGTGCTCCACGAGCACCCTGTCTTCGAGCACGCCGATCTGCACACGGTCGGGGGTGGTGCGCACGATCATCTCGCGGTCGACGGCCTCGCGGCGGGCCAGAAACTCCGACTCGGTGATCACCATGCGGCGGCGTCCGGCGTCGCGGCCGTCGCGCCTGCGCTGCTTCTTGGCTTCGAGGCGGGTGGATCCCTTGACCTTCTGCGGCTCCGTGATCGCGGGGGCCTGGCGCTCGCGACGGCGAGGCGTCTCCTCCTCGCTCTGACCGTCCCGCTCGTTGGAACGGCGGCGGCTGCGGCGCGATCCCGAACCGGTCTCGCGCTCCTCGGCCTCGTCCTCATCCGAGAATCTCTGGTCGAGCATCTCGTCGAGCTGCCGCAGCTCGCCTCGGCGCGGTTCGCGACGGCGAGGTTGCAGCTGCACCGGAGGCACGTCGGGAGCGAGGAAGACGAGCCGCGTGGTCGCGCGAAAGCGCTCTTCCGGCGTCATCTCTTCGAGGGTCGGGATCAGCCGCGCTTCCGCAGCTCTGTCGTCGGCGGCATCGCTCGCGCCCGCTTCCCCCGATTCATCCGTCTCTGCGGCCCCACCCGGCTCCGCGGCCTCATCGAGCGTCGTGCCCGGTTCTGCGGCCACGATGCTCTCGGGCGCTTCCGCGCCCTGCAGTGCCTCGCCCTGCTCTTCTGCTTCGCTCTTCACCATTCCTGGTGTCTCCTCTTAGCCCCGGGAGAGTCGCGCTCTCACCGGAAATCCTATTCGTGCGGCCGATACCGCTAATCCTGTTCTTCGCGAGTGCCGGGCACCCGCTTTCGGTTCTTGCTCGAACCAGCGGCCGCCTCGCGACGGCCAAAAGACTGTGCGCGCCTCGCACCCTCCTGGTGCGCTGCGCCGCAACCCATTATGACACGTCGCACCCGAGCAAGCCCCTGACAGCTCCCCAGATCGAATCCGCGCGGCCCGGATCCGCGCGACGCGTTTCCCGGCGAGTCGCATCCGCGCGGCCTTCGAACCCGAGGCTCAGGTGCCTGCCGCTAAGATCGGCGCATGAGCACTGAACCCCGCGCGGCCTCGCGGCCCATCGCCTTCGCGGTCTTCACTCTGGCCCTCGGCATCGTGGGCTGGTTCGCCTCGTTCGAACTGCTCACCGAGTACATCAAGACGCTGTCGAACCCCGACTACGTGCCCAACTGCAACGTGAGCGTTCTGGTCACCTGCGGGCCGAACATGGACTCCTGGCAGGGACGACTCTTCGGCTTCAGCAACACCATCATCGGCGTATCCGCCTTCGTGGCCCCCATCGCGGTGGGCGTCGCCCTGCTCGCCGGTGCCCGCTTCTCGCGGTGGTTCTGGTGGCTCTATCAGGCCGGCCTGCTCGGCGGGTTCGTCTTCGTCTGCTGGCTCTTCACCCAGAGCGTCTTCTCTCTGGGCACGCTCTGCCCCTGGTGCATGGTGGTCTGGACCGTCACGATCCCGCTCTGGTGGACCACGCTCTTCCGGCCCTACGCGGCCGGCGACGTGCCCGTGGCGGAACGCACCCGGCGCACGTTCCAGCAACTGCTCTCGTGGACCTGGGTGATCGTGCTGGTCTGCTACGTCATCATCGCCTTCGTCGCGCAGATGCAGCTGAACTGGTTCGCGGAATTCTCGCGCTGATCGCGTCGATCCCGATATCCGACGGCCCGAGTCCCGACGGCCCGTTGCTCAGACGTCTTCAGGCGATGATATGCGCCGCCAGAGCGCATCGACCTGCGCCAGGGTGTCGGCCTTCGATCCCGACGTATCGATGACGACGTCGGCGATCGCCCTCCGCTCCTCACCGCTCGCCTGGTGCGCGATCCTGCTTCTCGCGTCGGCCTCGGCCATGCCGCGCGCTTCGATCATGCGCGCGACCCGCAGCTCGTCGTCCGCCTCAGCGGTGACGATCAGATCCCACGGGTGCTCCGTACCGGATTCCACCAGCAGTGGAATCTCGTAGACGACGATGCCGTCCGGATCTTCAGCGGCCGCCGTCGCCATTCGCTCTTCGAAAAGCCGCCGCACCTCGGGGTGCACGATGGCGTTGAGCTCGGCGAGTGCTGCGGCGTCGCCGAAGACGCGAGCACCGAGCGCGCCGCGATCCAGGGAGCCGTCATCGAGCAGCACGGCGTCGCCGAACCGCCTGACGATGCCGGCGAGCCCCGGCGATCCGGGTGCCACGGCGTCTCGCGCCAGTTGGTCGGCATCGATGCGCGTGGCACCGAGCTCTGCGAAACGACGACCGATGGTCGACTTCCCCGCGGCGATCCCACCCGTCAGAGCGATCAGCTTCATGAGTGCCACCCTACCGGCTCGTCGCGATCGGTGAGTCGAGCAGGATCGAGTAGGGTGCGAGCCGCACGGCGGCCGCCGAAGCCGATGCCGCTGCTCCCCCGCGCTGTCCGATCGCTCCGCAGGCCGTATGCTGGGCAGCGGGAGGCCGACATGCTCGAGATCGTCACCGGAGCAGTGCTCGCCGCGGCCGCCGGGCTCAACGCCTACGTGCCGCTGCTCGGCCTGGGGCTGCTCTCCCGCTTCACCGATATCGTTCGGCTGCCCGAGGGGTGGCTCTGGATCGAGAACGACTGGTCGCTCGGCATCATCGCCGTACTGCTGCTGATCGAACTGGTCGTAGACAAGTTTCCGGCGCTCGACAGCGTCAATGACGTGCTGCAGACGGTGGTGCGTCCGGCCTCGGGCGGCATGGTCTTCGCTGCGGGATCGGCGAGCGACACCGTGGCGGTGCAAGATCCGGCGGCCTTCGCAGCGTCGGCGCAGTTCTGGCCCTTTCTGCTGGGCATCGGGATCGCGCTGGTGCCGCACATCCTCAAGTCCGTGGCGCGGCCGGTCATCAACGTGCTCACGGCCGGGGCGGGAGCCGCGGCGATGAGCGCGCTTGAGGATCTCGGTGCGCTGCTGTTGACCGTTCTGGCAGTCATCGTCCCGGTGCTCGCGCTGGTGCTGCTCATCGTGATCTTGGTGCTGCTGGTGCGCCGCGTACGGCGCGCCCTGGCCGCCCGCAGAGCTGCCTGAGCGTGCCCGCTTTCAGCGCGCCCAGGAAATCCTGGTCGCCGCGCATAGTCGAACGCGCCGAAGGCCCGACCTCCACCTTGCGGGGAGATCGGGCCTTCGGTTACGCGCGGTGCGCTACGGTGCTGCGGCTCAGTTGTTCTCGAGCTGAGCCTTCAGCGCGGCGAGCGCGGCGTCGTCGGCCAGAGCACCGGACGAAGACGAGTCGCTCGAGAAGCTCGAGGCCGCGTCGGCTGCGGGAGCAGCGGCGCTCTCGGCGGCCGAAGCCGCGACCTGCTTCTTGTGGGCTTCCCAGCGCTCCTGAGCGGCAGCGTACTCCTGCTCCCACTTCTCGCGCTGAGCCTCGAAGCCTTCCTTCCACTCCTGCGTCTCGGGATCGAAGCCCTCGGGGTACTTGTACTCGCCGTTCTCGTCGTACTCCGTGGTCATGCCGTAGAGCGCGGGATCGAACTCGGTGCCCTCGGGGTCGACGCCCTCGTTGGCCTGCTTGAGGCTGAGCGAGATGCGGCGGCGGTCGAGATCGATGTCGATGATCTTGACGAAGACCTCCTGGCCCGCCTGAACGACCTGCTCGGCGAGTTCGACGTGCTGACCGGACAGCTCGGAGATGTGCACGAGGCCCTCGATGCCGTCGGCCACGCGCACGAACGCGCCGAAGGGCACGAGCTTCGTGACGACGCCCGGAGCGATCTGGCCGATCGCGTGGGTGCGGGCGAAGACCTGCCACGGGTCTTCCTGAGTGGCCTTCAGCGAGAGCGAAACGCGCTCGCGATCCAGCTCGACGGAGAGCACCTCGACGGTGACCTCCTGGCCGACCTCGACCACGTCGGAGGCGTGCTCGATGTGCTTCCACGACAGCTCGGAGACGTGCACGAGGCCGTCGACGCCGCCGAGGTCGACGAACGCACCGAAGTTGACGATCGACGAGATGACGCCCTTGCGCACCTGGCCGGGCTTGAGCTCGGCGAGGAACGAGGAGCGGGTCGCCGACTGCGTCTCTTCGAGGAGCGCGCGACGCGAGAGCACGACGTTGTTGCGGTTCTTGTCGAGCTCGAGAATCTTGGCCTCGATCTCCTGCCCCAGGTAGGGGGTGAGGTCGCGCACGCGGCGCAGCTCGATGAGCGAGGCGGGAAGGAAGCCGCGGAGCCCGATATCGACGATCAGGCCGCCCTTGACGACCTCGATGACGGTGCCGGTGACAACGCCGTCGTTCTCCTTGATCTTCTCCACGTCGCCCCAGGCGCGCTCGTACTGAGCACGCTTCTTGGACAGGATGAGGCGACCTTCCTTGTCCTCCTTCTGGAGCACGAGTGCCTCGACGGGATCGCCGACCTGAACCACCTCATCGGGGTTCACGTCGTGCTTGATGGACAGCTCGCGCGAGGGAATGACACCCTCGGTCTTGTAACCGACGTCGAGGAGCACCTCGTCGCGGTCGATCTTCACCACGGTACCCTCGATGAGGTCGCCGTCGTTGAAGAACTTCAGGGTCGATTCGACCGCTGCAAGGAAGTCGTCGGCCGAGCCGATGTCGTTGATAGCGACCTGCTTGCTCTCGGTCGTTGCGTTCGTCATGTAAATGGTCTCCAGAGTGGACATGGGTTCAGGTGGACGCACACCGAAAGCGGTCGGATGGGAGGATCCGCGAGGCACGCCCACGTTTGGACATGATTGAGTCGCCACAGATGTGACACTCCACCCTACCCCGGCAGGTCAGTGGATGCAAGGCATCTCTTACGCGTTCCGCGCGTTCCGGGCGCTATTGAGCCGCGGCGTCCCGGCCAGACGCTCGAAGCAAAGCGCAGCTTTGCGCGTCGATGCCGCGCGGCCTGCCTTCAGGCCGCGTTCAATGTCATTCAGTGCGCGGCAGCGTTCCAATTGCTCCCGTGCCCCACCTGCACCTCGAGGGGCACTGAGAGCTCGGCCGCGCCGGCCATCTCTTCGCGGACGATCGCCTCGAGTTCGTCCCACTCCCCCTCGGAGACCTCGAACATGAGCTCATCGTGGATCTGCAACAGCATTCGAGACCGCATCGAAGCCTCGCGCATGCGGCGCTCGACCTCGATCATGGCCCGTTTGATGATGTCGGCGGCGGATCCCTGAATCGGCGAGTTGAGCGCGGCGCGCTCGGCGTTCTCGCGCAGGATGCGGTTGGGGCTCGCGAGGTCGGGGAAGGGACGACGGCGACCGAAGATCGTTTCGGTGAACGTGTCGCGCTTGGCCTGATCCACCACCGAACGCAGGTAGTCGCGCACGCCGCCGAAGCGCTCGAAGTAGTCGACCATCAGCTGCTTCGCCTCGACCCCGGTGATGCCGAGTTGCTTCGAGAGGCCGAATGCGGACAGTCCGTAGGCGAGGCCGTAGGACATCGCCTTGACCTTCGAGCGCATCTCGCTCGTCACCTCTTCCGGTGGCACACCGAAAATGCGCGAGCCCACGAAACGGTGCAGGTCTTCACCCTCGTTGAAAGCCTGAATCAGCCCCTCATCGCCCGACAGGTGCGCCATGATGCGCATCTCGATCTGCGAGTAGTCGGCGGTCATGAGGGTCGTGTACTCGGGGGCGTGGATGAAGCCCTCGCGAATGCGTCGCCCCTCTTCGGAGCGCACCGGGATGTTCTGCAGATTGGGGTCTGTGGAAGCGAGCCGGCCGGTGCTCGCGCCGGCCTGCAGAAAAGTGGTGTGGATGCGACCGTCGGGCTGCACGGCTTTGATGAGCGTTTCGATCATCTGGCGCATCTTGTTGACCTCGCGGTGCTTCAGCAGTGCATCGAGGAACGGGTGCGGGCTCTTCGCCTGCAGATCGGCGAGTGCAGCGGCATCGGTGGTGTAGCCGCTCTTCGTCTTGCGCGTCTTCGGCATGTCGAGCTGCTCGAAGAGCACCTCCTGCAGCTGCTTGGGCGACGACAGGTTGACCTCGCGCCCGATGGCGGCGAACGCCTGCTGCTCGAGCTCTGCGACCCGTGCCTTCAGCTCCGCATCGTGAGCCTCGAACAGGGGCAGATCGATCTGCACTCCGCGCTGTTCGAGCGCGGCGAGCACCGGCACGAGCGGCAACTCGATGTCGCGGTAGATATCGATGGTGCGCGACTCGAAGCGCTCGACCGCCGTGGCGTGCGCGCGCACGACGTACCAGGCCAGCATCGCCGCACTGGCGACGCTGCCCTCCTCGGGTACGAGCTGATCGGGATCGCCCTCCGGCACCTGCTCGCCCAGAAATCGAAACACGGCTTCGGCAATCGTCTTCTCCGCGGTCTGCGGACGCAGCAGCCACGCCGCGAGCAGCAGGTCGCCGTCGATCCCGCCGACGGTCGCACCGGCCCGCTCGGCGACCTTCAGCTGCTGCTTCGCGTCGAAGAACACCTTCGGCGCGTCGGATGCCAGCCACTGCTCGAAGAGCGCGTAGTCGCGGCCGCCCGGCTGCCAGTGAAACAGCACGGCCGACTCGGGCGTTGCCACCCCGACCTCGAAGCCGGCGTCGCTCTGCTGCAGAACGACACCCGGCGCGTCGGCCTTCGACAGCCAATCGCCCAACTCCTCATCGATCAGCGTCTTCGCCTCGGGGCACTGCGGCACGAGCGAGACCGTCGCCGCGCCGCCCACCGGCACCTCGGCACCCGCGAGCTTGCCGACGCGCTGCAGCAGCGTGCGAAACTCGAGACGAGCGAACACCTGCTGCACCGCGGCCATGTCGATCTCACCGCGCTTCAGCTCATCGACCACGACGTCGAGTTCGACGTCGCGCACGAGCCTGTTGAGGCGACGGTTGCGCTCCGCGAGGTGCGCGTTCTCCCGCAGGCTCTCGCCGACCTTTCCGCCGATCTCGTCCTGCCGCCGCAGAATCTCTTCGAGGGATCCGAACTGGTTGATCCACTTCACAGCGGTCTTCTCGCCCACGCGGGGAATGCCCGGCAGGTTGTCGCTCGTCTCTCCCACGAGCGCCGCGATCTCGGGGTACTGCTCGGGCCACACCCCGTAGCGCTCCATCACCTTTTCGCTGTCGTAGCGCGTGAGTTCGCTCACGCCCTGCTTCGACGGGTACAGCAGGGTGATGCGGTCGTCGACCAGCTGGATCGTGTCGCGATCTCCGCTGACCACCAGCACGCGGTAGCCTGCGTCGGCACCGCGCGTCGCAAGAGTGGCGAGGATGTCGTCGGCCTCGTAGTTCTCCTTCTCCAGGGTGCGAATGCCCATCGCGTGGAGCGCCTCCTGCAGCAGCGGAACCTGCCCCTTGAACTCGGGCGGCGTTTCGCCGCGCGTGCCCTTGTACTCCGGATACTCCTCCGTGCGAAACGAGTGACGCGAAATATCGAACGCGATTGCGATCGCATCGGGATTCTCATTGCCCAGCAGGTTGATGAGCATCGAGATGAAGCCGTGGATCGCGTTGGTGTGCTGACCCGTTTGAGTTTGGAAGCTGTCTACGGGCAGCGCGTAGAAGGCCCGGAAGGCCAGCGAGTGGCCGTCGATGAGCATGAGGGTAGGCTGAGAATTCGACACGGCACCAGCCTACAAGCCACCACCGACGAGGAACCAGGGATCCATGACCGACACCGCTGCTCGCCCCGATCAAAACGATGTACCAGGCCTCGATTTCGTTCGCCGCCGCGGCCTCGGCGCACTCGCCGACACGATGGGCATCGAGATCGTCGAGTTCACTCGGGATCGCGCCGCCGCGACCATGCCGGTCGAGGGCAACACGCAGCCGATCGGCCTGCTGCACGGCGGAGCGTACGTCGTTCTGGGCGAAACCCTCGGCTCGATGCACGCAAATTTTCTCGCGCCCGAGGGCCACGTCGCAGTCGGCGTCGATATCAACGCGACCCACACCGGATCAGCGACGGCCGGTCTCGTCACGGGAGTGTGCACGCCGATCAAGGTCGGCCGCAGTATCACCGTCCACGAGATCGTCGTCAGCGACGAGCGGGGAAGGCGCTGCTCGACGGTGCGCATCACGAACCTCTACAAGAGGCTGAGCGCATAGGCGGCTGCGCACGGGTGGTTCGCCGAGAAGTTCAGGTGGTCGAGTGGACTCGGATCAAGTCGGCTGCGCCGACGCGATCCGAACTCACTCAACCGAGCTGATCGATGATGGTCTTCGCCACGTCTTGCATGGTGAGGCGACGATCCATCGACGCCTTCTGAATCCAGCGGAACGCCTCCGGCTCGCTGAGCCCCATCTTGTCGTTGAGAATGCCCTTCGCACGATCGACCAGCTTGCGGGTCTCGAACCGCTCGGCGAGGTCGGCGACCTCGCTCTCGAGCGCCGTGATCTGCTGAAAACGCGAGAGAGCGATCTCAATGGCGGGGATCAGATCCGCCGGAGTAAACGGCTTCACAACGTATGCCAGCGCACCGGCCTCAGTGGCACGCTCGACCAGCTCGCGCTGGCTGAAAGCGGTGAGCAGCACCACCGGAGCGATGTGGTCCTTGTTGATCTGCTCGGCAGCCGAAATGCCGTCCAGCTTCGGCATCTTCACGTCCATCACCACGAGGTCGGGGCGCAACTCCTCGACGAGGCGCACCGCTTCTTCTCCGTCGCCCGCCTCACCGACCACGTCGAAGCCGTTGTCGCGCAGGGTCTCGACGATGTCGAGACGGATCAGTGATTCGTCTTCAGCGACGACAACGCGCCGTGCCGGTGTGCTGCTCTGCTCAGTCATGATCGGTAGCTTACTCCAAACGACTTCGGAGTAACTGACCGCGCCGATAGGGACTGCGGTACGAGGATGCGGTGAGCCGCACGAAGCCCTGTCGTCTGTTCGCGACCGCCCCAGCCGTGCGATAAGGGGGTAGGTCTGAGCCGGAGTGGTGGAATTGGCAGACACGGCGCACTCAAAATGCGTTGCCGAAAGGCGTGCGGGTTCGAGTCCCGCATCCGGCACTAACGTCGACTGCTCGCGGACCTTCGTGCGTGAAGATGCGGGACCCGAACCCGCGGGTTCGGAGCCGCCGTGTGAGGCTCCACGAAAATTGCGTCGAGCTCACGCTCGACGCCTCAAATTTCCGTGCGCATCCGGCACTGACGTCAGCTACTCGCGCAGTTGACGTCAGCTACTCGCGCAGCACGAACGCGCTGAGCGGGGCACCCGGAACAGGCACCCCGCTCAAAACACATCGCGAGAAGATCACACGGGAACGCTGCCGCGACCGATCACGTGCTTGCGCGGGCCGGCCTCCGGCAGCTGCCCGGTGGCCTCGCCCATGCGGTGGATGCGAAGGGTGTTGCTCGTGCCGATCACGCCGGGGGGCGAACCGGCGATGATCACGACCTTGTCACCGGGCTCGAGACGGTTGTGGTCGAGCAGCAGGATGTCGACCTGCGCGAACATCTCATCGGTGCTGCCGACATAGGGAACCAGGTAGCTGCGCGCTCCCCAGGTGAGTTCCATACGGCGACGCGTGCCGGCGTTGGGCGTGAAGCCGATGATCGAGATCGGACGACGCAGGCGCGACATGCGACGCACGGTGTCGCCCGACTCGGTGAACACGCAAATGTACTTGGCCCCGATGAAGTCGGCGACCTCCGATGCGGCCAGCGTGAGCGCCCCGCCCTGGGTGCGGGGGTCGGTGCCGATCGGCGCGATCCTGTCGAGTGCGTGCTCCTCGGTCGCCTCGATGATCCTCGCCATCGTCTCGACCGCCTGCACCGGATAGGCACCGACGCTGGTCTCGCCCGAGAGCATCACGGCGTCGGCACCGTCGAGCACCGCGTTGGCGCAGTCGGAAGCCTCAGCACGAGTCGGCCGCGGGTTCTCGATCATCGA
The DNA here is from genome assembly GCA_047973175.1 of Leucobacter sp. Taxonomy (GTDB): domain Bacteria; phylum Actinomycetota; class Actinomycetes; order Actinomycetales; family Microbacteriaceae; genus Leucobacter. Next base: position 15,747 of record JBKEBN010000129.1, on the reverse strand, counting down.
CTCGAGCACCTGCGTGGCGACGATGACGGGCTTCGCATTGCGGCGCGCGAGCATGACCGCCTCGGCCTGCACGAGCGGCACCCGCTCGAGAGGCAGCTCGACACCGAGGTCGCCGCGGGCGACCATGATTCCGTCGAAGGCCGCGATGATCTCTTCGAGGTGATCGACGGCCTGGGGCTTCTCGATCTTGGCGATGACGGGAAGGCGAATGCCCTCCTCCGCCATGATCTCGTGCACCCGGGTGATGTCGGCGGCGTCGCGCACGAAGGAGAGCGCGATGTAGTCGACGCCGAGTTGCAGCGCCCAGCGCAGATCCTGCTCGTCCTTTTCCGAGAGGGCGGGCACGTTCACCGCGACACCGGGCAGGTTGATCCCCTTGTTGTTCGACACCGCTCCGGGAATCTCGACGGTCGTGTACACGGTGTCTTCGGTGATCTTCACCGCGCGCAGTCCGACTTTGCCGTCGTCGATGAGCAGCGGATCACCGGGTCGCACGTCGCCCGGCAGCCCCTTGTGCGTCGTGCCGCAGATGGTGCCATCGCCCACGATGTCGCGGGTGGTGATCGCGAACTCGTCGCCGACCTCGAGTTCGTAGGGGCCGCCCTCGAACTTGCCCAGGCGAATCTTCGGCCCCTGCAGGTCGGCGAGCACGGCGATCGGGCGTCCCACTTCGGCTTCCGCGCGTCGAATATTGCGATAGATGCCCTCGTGCACGTTGTAGGTGCCGTGGGACATGTTGAGGCGGGCGACGTTGACGCCTGCCCGGATCAGATCGAGCGTGTGGTCGTAGCTGGAGACCGCGGGTCCCCAGGTCGCGACGATCTTGGCGTGGCGCATGTCGGCTCCTCGTGAGTCGGTTGTGAAGGTCTGGGTTCGGCGCGGTGGGCGAAGGAGCTATTTGGCCGCGGCGGGCTCGGATTCGGTTCGGGATCCGCTCGCGCGACCGGCCGCTCCCCGGTCGATCACGTGGAAGAACTCGTCGGAGTCGGCGGTGTCTGCGAGCACGCTGTCATTCGGATTGCGACGATTCGGGAGGTACACCGTCGTCTCGACGCCGACGTGGCGGCGGCGCTGCACGAGGAAGATCACGATCCCGAGCACGATCGCGAGCATGGCGGCGAGCACGTTGGTGCGCAGTCCGAGGAAGAGGAGGCTCGGATCCACCCGCATCGACTCGGTGAAGGTGCGTCCGATGCCGTACCAGATCAGGTAGAGCGCGAAGAACTTGCCCCAGCGGGGCTGCAGCTTGCGCTCGATCGCGAGCAGCACGAAGATGCCGAGAATGTTCCACAGCGCCTCGTAGAGGAACGTGGGCTGGAACAGCGTGTCTGCGGGGAGGCCGATGGGGAATGCGGGGTTGCTCGATTCGATCTCAAGACCCCAGGGCAGGGTGGTCGGGCCACCGAAGAGCTCGTGGTTGAACCAGTTGCCCAGACGACCGATCGCCTGCGCCAGCAGCAGGCCGGGAACGAGCGCGTCGGCGAACGACCAGAAGCGGATGCCGCTGAGACGCGAGGCCACCAAGACGCCCACGGCACCGCCGAGGAGCGCGCCGAAGATCGCGATGCCGCCGTTCCAGAACGCGAAGATCTCGAGCGGGTTCTTGCCCGGGCCGAAGTAGTCGCCCCAGTGCGTCAGCACGTGATACAGCCGTGCGCCGATGATGCCGAGCACGAGCGCCCAGACCGTGAAGTCGAAGACCGCGCCCCTCTCACCGCCGCGTCGCGTCAGCCGCCGCCCCGTCCAGATCATCGCGCAGACGATACCGACGATGATGCAGAGCGCGTACGCGTAGATGCGCAGCGGGCCGATCTGGAAGTATTGCAACTCCGGGCTCGGAATACTGAACGGGAGAATCATCGACTCCTCTTTCGCGAAACTTCGGTACCGTCACCTGGGCGACGGCGCGCCGGGGTTCGATCCCGCGGCGATCGGAACAATCCTACAGCGCGGTACCTGCGGCGATCTCCCGCACGGTCTGCGCGAGACCGTCGACGCCGCGATCGCGCAGCGCGCGCACGAAAGCGGTGCCGACGATGGCACCGTCGGCGTAATCGAGGGCTGCCGACACCTGCTCGGCGGTCGAGATGCCGATCCCGACGCAGGCGAGGCTCGCTCCCTGCTCGCGCAGCCGCTCCGTGAGGCGACGCGCGGCCGCGTCGAGCGATGCGCGCTCACCCGTGATGCCCATCGTGGAGACCGTGTACACGAAACCGGTGGTCGACTCGACCACGAGGCGCAGCCGGTCGTCGGTAGAACTCGGTGCGGCGAGGAAGACGCGGTCGAGGCCGAAGCGGTCGCTGGCGGCGATCCACTCGTCAGCGGCGTCGGGAGTGATATCGGGTGTGATGAGCCCGGCTCCCCCGGCCTCGGAGAGTTCGCGGGCGAAACGCTCGACACCGTACTGCATGACCGGGTTCCAGTAGGTCATCACCAGCACCGGAACGGCCACGGCTTCGCGCACGCGACGCACAGCCTCGAAGACCTGCGACAGCCTGAAACCGCCGGCGAGCGCGGTCTGCGTCGCCTCCTGGATGATGAGTCCGTCCATGACCGGGTCGGAGTAGGGCACGCCGAACTCGATGACGTCGGCACCCGAGCGGGCCATCGCGATCGCCGCCTCGACACTCGTATCGAGGTCGGGAAATCCCACGGGAAGGTAGCCGATCAGCGCGCCGCGCCGCTGCTCCTTCGCAGCGCGTATCGCGGCTGCGGTCTGCGACTCGTGTGCGCTCATGCCTCGTCCCTCGCCTCGTTCTCGCCCAGCAGGCCGAAGTAGCGGCCGGCAGTCGCCACGTCCTTGTCACCGCGGCCCGAGAGGCTCACGGCGATGATCGCCTCCGAGCCGAGCTCTTGCCCGATCCGGATCGCGCCCGCGAGCGCGTGCGCAGACTCGATCGCCGGAATGATGCCCTCGGTGCGGCTCAGGATCCGCAGCGCCTGCATCGCCTCATCGTCGGTGGCCGGAATGTACTCGGCGCGCCCGATGTCGGCGAGCCACGAGTGCTCGGGCCCGACACCCGGGTAGTCGAGACCGGCGGAGATCGAGTGCGACTCGACGGTCTGACCGTCATCGTCTTGCAGCACGTAGGTCTTGGCACCGTGCAGGATGCCGGGGCGACCGCGTTCGATCGACGCGGCGTGATGCTCGGTGTCGACGCCGTCGCCGGCCGCCTCCACGCCGTAGAGCTTCACGTCGGCATCGTCGAGGAAGGCGTCGAACATGCCGATCGCGTTCGATCCGCCGCCGACGCAGGCGATCACGGCGTCGGGAAGTCGGCCGGTGCGCTGCTGCAGCTGCTCGCGCGCTTCTTCCGAGATGATCTTCTGGAAGTCGCGCACCATGGCGGGGAACGGGTGCGGTCCGGCAGCAGTGCCGAAAATGTAGTTGGTGCGCTCGACGCTCGCGACCCAGTCGCGGTAGGCCTCGTTGATGGCGTCCTTGAGCGTGCGCGACCCGGTGGTCACGGGAACGACCTCGGCACCGAGGAGACGCATGCGGGCGACGTTGAGAGCCTGCCGCTCCGTGTCGACCTCCCCCATGTAGATGGTGCACTCGAGGCCGAACAGTGCCGCCGCGGTAGCGGTGGCGACACCGTGCTGACCTGCACCCGTCTCGGCGATGACGCGGGTCTTGCCGAGGCGCTTGGTGAGCAGCGCCTGACCGAGCACGTTGTTGATCTTGTGCGAACCGGTGTGGTTGAGGTCTTCGCGCTTGAGGAAGACGCGCGCGCCACCGGCGTGCTCGGCGAACCGCGGAACCTCAGTGATGGGAGAGGGACGGCCGGCGTACGAGTGCAGCAGCTCGGCGAGTTCGGCCCGGAACAGGGGGTCGGCCTTCGCCTCTTCGTAGGCGAGTGTCAATTCGTCGATCGCGGCGATCAGCGATTCTGGCATGTAGCGCCCGCCGTAGTCCCCGAAGAAGGGACCGTGCTGGTCGCGAAGCGAGTCTGTCATTTCTACCTTTTCACACGCGTTCAAACGCTGAGATACGACGCGAGCGTCGCAATGGGATCGCCGGTCACGAGCGCTTCACCGACGAGCACGGCGTCGGCCCCCGCCTCGCGGTAGCGCTCCACGTCCGAGACGTCGAGCACCGCAGACTCCGCCACCCGGATCACCCCGGCGGGGATCTGATCGGCGACGCGACCGAAGAGTTCTCGGTCGAGCTCGAAGGTGCTGAGATTCCGGGCGTTCACTCCGATCAGCTCGGAACCCAGATCGACCGCTCGGGCGACCTCATCGGCCGAGTGCGCCTCCACGAGGGGCGTCATGCCGAGTTCGCGAACGGTCGCGTAGAGCGCCTCCAGACGCTGCTGCGGCAGGGCGGCGACGATCAGCAGCACGAGATCGGCACCCGCGGCGCGGGCCTCGAGCACCTGATACTCGTCGCCGATGAACTCCTTGCGCAGCACCGGGATGCTGACGGCCTTGCGCACGGCTTCGAGATCGGCGAGGGAACCCTTGAACCTGCGCTCCTCGGTGAGCACGCTCACCACGCTGGCACCGCCCGCCTCGTACTGGGCGGCAAGAGCCTGGGGCTCCGGGATATCGGCCAGATCGCCGCGCGACGGGCTCGCGCGCTTCACCTCGGCGATCACCTTCATGTGATCGGCCGGGGCCAGCGCTTCGAGGGCATCGAGCGCCGCGGGACGCTCGAGCGCCTCAGCCTCTACCTGAACGTACGGTCGGAGCTCTCTCCGGGCCCTCGCATCTTCGAGGGAGCCGGCCAGTAGCTGCTCGAGCACGTCAGTCGTGCGTCTTGGGGCTGAACTTCGGGCCGTTGACCCCGTACCCCGCCTTGGCAAGGATCCAACCGAGAATAAGGCCGACCACTACCACGCCCACGCACACCCAGACCATGGTCGCCATATGCAGGAAGAAGAAGACGGTGCCTGCTGCGATGCCGATCAGCATCACGATGATCGCCGTCCATGCGGCGGGTGAATCGCCGTGACCGGGGTCTCCGGGCTGGGTACTCATGAATCTCCTCCGAACAAATCAAGACACTGTAAAGCCTACCGGATATCTTCGCTCGGGTCGTGTCCTTCCGAAAGCGCGTCCCACTCGGAGATGCGGTCGCCGCTCGTATCGACCCGCTGCGGGGCCGAATCGTAGCGCCGTCCCGCCGCCGCCCACTTGCCCCCGGTGACGACGGCGACGATCCCGAGCAGAGCGGCGAGCACCCCGGCCGCTACGCTGACGTAGCCGGCCGCCGAGACCTCGATCCACGACAGGGCAGCCTCCGACCCGCCGCCGACGATGCCGGTGAGCTCGGTGAGACGGCCCGAAACCGCCCCCAGCGGTGCCGAAACAACGCTCAGCGAGAGCGCCGCGAGACCCGCGCCGAGCAGAAACACCAGTCCGCCCAGCACGCGACGAAACACCGTACCTGCGATGGTGAGGGCCAGTGCGGCCGCGACGATCGCGATCGCCACGGGCGACAGCGCCGAGTTCAGTTCGTGCCCGGTGAGCTGCTCGAGCGAGTGCGTGCCCTCGAGCATGAAGGAGACCCAGGTCTGCGATCCCGCGATCAGCGCTGCTCCGCCCGCGACCGCGATCCCCCCGAGCGTGAGCAGTTTAGGGCGCATCGGCCGCGCCCGCCTCGCCGGTGCTCGCCGAAAGCCGGTGCATCGTGTTGGCGATGGCGACCGCCCGCAGCGGCGCAGCCGCCTTGCTGCGGCACTCTGCGTCTTCCGACTCCGGCACCGAATCGGCCACGATCCCCGCGCCGGCCTGCACCATCGCCGTGCCGTTCTTGATGGTCGCGGTGCGAATGGCGATCGCGAGATCTGCCGCTCCCCCGAGACCGAAGTAGCCGACCACGCCGCCGTACACGCCGCGCTGCACCGGCTCGAGTTCGTCGATGATCTCGAGCGCGCGCGGCTTGGGCGCGCCCGAGAGCGTGCCCGCCGGGAACGTCGAGCGGAAGGCGTCGACGGGATTCTGCCCCGCACGAATGCGCCCCTCGACCGTCGACACGATGTGCATGATGTGACTGAAACGCTCGATGCGCATGAACTCTGTGACCTCGACGCTCGCGGGCTCGCACACCCGCAGCAGGTCGTTGCGCGCGAGGTCGACGAGCATGAGGTGCTCGGCGCGCTCCTTCTCATCTGCGAGCAGGTCGCGCTCGTGCTGCTGATCCTCATCGACGGTTGCCCCGCGCGGACGCGAACCGGCGATCGGGTGCGTCATCACGTGGCCGCTCTCCTGCACCGTGACAAGCGCCTCGGGGCTCGATCCCACGACCGCGAAGGGCTCGCCGTGCTGATCTTCGAGCTGCAGCAGGTAGAGGTAGGGGCTCGGGTTGAGGTGGCGCAGCACCCGATAGACGTCGAGCGGATCGGCTGCGCACTGCTGGTCGAAGCGCTGCGAGGGCACCACCTGGAAGATATCGCCGTCGACGATGTAGCGCTTCGAGCGCTCAACGGCTTCGATGAACTCCGGCGTGCTGGTGAGACGCACGGGATCGGGCTGCGCCCCGCGGTCGAGCGTGTCGAGCGGCGAGGCAGCCGGGGCCGCGAGCGCCGCCTGCAGTCGGTCGAGCCGCGCCTGCGCGTCGGCCCACTGCGCGTCGCCGTCTGCTCCGTCGGCGTCGGCCACCCGATCCAGCGCCCCGTCGCCACTCGCCCCGTCGCCGAGCACGCCGCCGCCCAGCACGTTCGCGAGCAGCACGACGCTGCCCTCCCGGTGATCGATGACCACGAGTTCCGAGACGAAGCTGAGCCCCTGCGTCGGCAGGCCGGGCCCCTCGCTCGGCCCGTTCGGCAGCCGCTCGAACTGTCGCACCGTCTCCCAGCCGAGGTAGCCGACGAAGCCGCTCGCGAGCGGCGGCAGCCCCTCGACCTGCGGCGCGCGCCAGCGCTCGTACACCGCGCGCAGCGCCTCGACCGGTGCCAGCGCGCCGAGGCCGCCCGGCAGCAGCCGCTCCTCGTCGATGCCGCCCGCGCCCTCCGCGGGCTTCCAGTGCGCCCGGCCGTCGCGCTCGCCGAGCACGCCGAAGCTGCCCGCGCCGACGAAGCTGAAGCGCGTCCACACGCCGCCCTGCTCGGCCGACTCGAGCAGAAACGTGCCCGACCTGTTCGCGGCAACCTTGCGGTAGATGCCGACGGGGGTGTCGGCGTCAGAGAAGATCTCGCGGCACACCGGAATCACGGCTTGAGAGGCGCGCGCGGCATCGAAGGCGGCGCGCGTAGTGGTCAGTGTCACCGTCTCAGCCTACCGCGCCCGCTTACTCTCGGGATCGGCGTCGGCATCAGCGGCAGCATCGGCCTCGACGTCGCCGACGAGGGCCGGGATCTCGCGGCCGTCGAAGCAGGTGCGGGTGCCCGTGTGGCAGGCCGCTCCGAGCTGGATCACGCGCACGAGCAGCGTGTCGCCGTCGCAGTCGGCGGCGACACCGCGCACGTACTGGCGGTGCCCCGAGGTGTCGCCCTTGCGCCAGTATTCACGTCTGGATCGCGACCAGAAAGTCACGCGCCCGGTGGTGAGCGTGCGGCGAATGGCCTCGTGATTCATCCACGCGAGCATGAGCACATCGCCCGACTCGTCGTCTTGAATAATGGCCGGAATGAGGCCGTCGGCGTTGAACTTCAGCTCCGCGGGTACGGGATCGAGGCCGCTCATCGCGCGTCCTCCCCTGTTCCCGTGAGCCTCACGGTGTGCCCGGCGTCGGCGAGGGCCTGCTTGACCTCGCCGATCGTGAACGTGCCGTCGTGGAACACTGATGCCGCGAGCACGGCGTCGGCACCCGCGTCGACGGCGGGTGCGAAGTGCGAGAGCTCACCCGCACCGCCCGAGGCGATCACGGGCACTGTGGAGAGCTCGCGCACGGCGCGCGTCAGTTCCAGGTCGAAGCCGGCGAGGGTGCCGTCGGCGTCCATCGAGTTGACGAGCAGCTCTCCCGCGCCGCGATCCAGAGCCTCGCGGCACCAGGCGAGTGCGTCGAGATCCGTCTCGCGCTTGCCGCCGTGGGTCGTCACCACGAAGCCGCTGGGCATCCGGTCCGAGCGCCGAACATCGAGTGACAGCACCAGCACCTGCGCGCCGAAGCGGTCGGCGATCTCACCGATCACCGCGGGCCTGGCGATCGCGCCGCTGTTGATGCCGACCTTATCGGCACCCACGCTCAGCAGGCGAGCGACGTCGTCGACCGAGCGCACGCCACCGCCCACCGTCAGTGGGATGAACACCTGCTCGGCGGTGCGCTGCACGACCTCGTAGGTGGTGGAGCGGTCGTCGACCGTCGCCGTCACGTCGAGAAAGGTGAGTTCGTCGGCTCCCTGCTCCGCGTACTTCGCCGCGAGCTCGACCGGGTCGCCGGCGTCGCGCAGGTTCAGAAAGTTGACGCCCTTGACGACGCGTCCGCCCGCGACGTCGAGGCAGGGGATCACGCGAGTAGCGATGGTCATACGGTTCCCTTGGTAGTGGCGTGCAGAACGATCAGAGGCGCGCGGCGTGAATCGCGGTCACCAGGATCGCGCGCGCGCCGAGGTCGTAGAGGCGATCCATCACGTCGTTCGCCTCGTTCGCCGGCACCATGACGCGCACGGCGACCCACTCGTCGTCCTTCAGCGGCGACACCGTGGGAGATTCGATGCCGCCGGCGACGCGCGTCGCGGCCTCCAACTGATCGACCGGCAGGTCGTAGTCCATGATGACGTACTTGCGGGCCACGAGCACCCCGCGCAGGCGACGCAGCAGGCGCTCGATGTCGGCGTGGTCGGTGGGGCCTCCGATGAGCACCGCGGTCGACTGCAGGATCACCGGCCCGAAGATCTCGAGACCGGCGGCGCGGAGCGTCGCCCCGGTCGACACGACGTCGGCGACGGCATCGGCGACGCCGAGCTGCACCGCCGATTCGACGGCACCGTCGAGCTTGACCAGCTGCGACACGATGCCCCGCTCGCGCAGGAAGTTGTCGACCAGCGTCGGATAGCTCGTCGCCACCCGCTTGCCCGCAAGGTGCTCGATGTCAGTGATCTCGCTGCCGACGGGTGCCGCGAAGCGGAAGGTCGAGTCGCCGAAGTCGAGGGCGTCGATCTCGGTGGCGGCCGATCCCGAATCGAGCAGCAGGTCGCGGCCCGTGATGCCGACGTCGAGTGCCCCCGATCCCACGTAGGTCGCGATGTCGCGCGGGCGCAGGTAGAAGAACTCGACGCCGTTCGCCGCGTCGGCGTGCACGAGCTTGCGGCTGTCGCGTCGGCCGGAGTAGCCCGCCTCGGCGAGCATGTCGGCGGCGATCTCGGAGAGCGATCCCTTGTTGGGAACTGCGATGCGCAGCATATGCGGTGGGGTCCTTCGGTAGTCGGTGGCTCTGCCCGGTGCCCTCTAACGCGAAGCGGTTCGGGATCGGCAGAGTCGGTTGTTGAGTTGGTCGATGCGGCCCGGAGGCGACTTCCGCCCGGCGCGCTGCGGGCTTACAGCTGGGCGTACACGTCTTCGAGGGTCATACCCTTGGCGAGCATGAGCACCTGCAGATGGTAGAGCAGCTGGCTGATCTCCTCAGCGCAGGCTTCCTGCGACTCGTACTCCGCGGCCATCCACACCTCGGCGGCCTCCTCGACGATCTTCTTTCCGATCGCGTGGACACCGGCGTCGAGCTGCCGCACGGTGCCGCTGCCCTCCGGGCGGGTCAGGGCCTTTTCGTTCAGCTCGGCAAACAGGTCGTCAAAAGTCTTCACGTCTATCAATGCTATCGCGTCGGAACCGCCGCAGACGTCAGAGTCGGCACTCGCACCGGAATCGCAGCCGTGGCCTCTATCCGCGCGATCAGTTAGGGTCCGACAGAAAATAACCGCTGCGAGTGAGGTTTCTGAGCGGGATGCATGATAAAGCTGGGGTTCGTCGGCGTAGTGGTGCTACGTTGACGAACCCCAGCTGCGATCATGCGCCCGATCAGGAAGCGACGCGCAGCGGTTATTTACTGGAGGGCCCTCGCGGTTGGTGCGGCGGTTCGAGAGGCGAGAGCGAACCGCCGCACCAACTGACCTTTAGCGTTGCCGATTTCACAGACACCTCCGAGCTCGGCGGCCCGTGGCGTAAGATAATACTCGGAAAGTGCCGGCGGGACGACCCGCACGGCGATGCGATGAGCAGGGACGACCCCGCAGAACGGGTACCCCGTGTCCACAGTTTCCTCCCTCAGAACCGTCCTCACTCCGCTGGCGATCACCCGCCTCGCCCTCGGATGGATCGCGTTTCTCGCGCTCCTCCTCGCCGAGCCGCTCCTTCCGGATCCTCTTCCCACGCCCCTGGTGTTCGCGGTGCTGGGCGCGATCGTGGTTGTGATCATCGTGTGCGCCTTCGGCGTCGTGACCCAGGCTGAGCACCTCGCCCAGCGTCTCGGCGACCCCTATGGCACCCTGGTGCTCACCCTCTCGATCGTGCTCATCGAGGTGATCCTCATCTCGGCGGTGATGCTCGGCCCCGGCGAGCATGCGACCATCGCGCGCGACTCGGTCATGGCGGTGTCGATGATCATCCTCAATCTCGTCGTGGGCGCATCCCTGCTCGTCGGCGGGCTGCGCCACTCCGACCTGCGCCCCAACCGCACCGGCGTCTCCACGTATCTGTCGCTGCTCGTGGTGCTCAGCGCGGTGGCGTTCGCGCTCCCGGGGCTCATCGGCGTCGACGGTGCGTACACGAGCGGACAGGCGATCCCGATCATCGTCCTCACCGTGCTGCTGTACGGGTTCTTCCTCTATCGGCAGACCGGGGCGCAGCGCGCTGATTTCCAAGAGGTGGTGCTGGATCGCGATCCAACACCCGCCGCTCGGACGGAAGGCAGTGAGCAGACCCGCAGAGTATCCGAGGTGCTGACCCGGCACCGCGCCGAGATCGTCGCCCGCACCGCCGTGCTGCTCGCGACCGCGATCCCGATCGTGCTGCTCTCCCACGACATGGCTGTGCTTCTCGACGACGGACTCGAACGGTTGGGAGCTCCGGCTGCGCTGTCCGGCATCCTGATCGCCATGATCGTGTTTCTGCCGGAGACCATCACCTCGATTCGCGCCGCGCTCGCCGGAGAAATTCAGCGTGTGAGCAACCTGTGCCACGGTGCACTGGTCTCCACGGTCGGGCTCACCATCCCGGCGGTGCTGACCATCGGGCTGGTCACCGGACAGACGGTGATTCTCGCGGAGACTCCGGCCAACCTCGTGCTGCTCGGCGTGTCTCTGCTGCTGACGCTCGCGACGTTTGCGGGCCGCCGCGTAACCGCGCTGCACGGCGCGGTGCACCTGCTGCTGTTCGTGCTGTACGGAATGACCGTGCTGCAGTAGGGGCTGACGCGTTTTACCGCCGTTCGCGCGAGACCGATCAGTCGATCCTGGCACGTATGCGCGAGGCCGCAAGCGCCGAGAACACCACGGCGACGGCCACGAGGGTCGCGACCGCGACCCACACCGGCACCGTCCAGTCGCCCACGTGGAGGGTGTTGCCGTAGAACTCGTTGATGCCGTCGATCGCCTTCTGATCGCCGTCCATCAGCTTTTCGAGTGCTTCGCCGGTGAACTCCTGCCGCAGCAGCATCGCCGACTGCGCGAACGGCAGCGCGCTGACCACGTTGCGCACCGCATCGGGGAACAGCCCCACCGCGATGTAGGCCCCCGCGACGAAACCGGCGATCGTGCCCACGACGGTCGACAGCGCCGCGAAGGACCCCTGCGACGGGAGGTAGGAGACGACGAACGACCACAGCGCCGTGAAGCCTGCGGTCGAGAGCACGATCCAGAGCAGCGAGCGTGCGATCTCCGCCGGCCCGAGTACGACGCCGCTCAGCAGCCAGAGGTAGAGCAGAGCCACGACGAACACCACGACCGTCATGATGACCCCGATGACGAACGCCGAGCCGATGTAGCCGAGCACGAGCTGCATGCGGCGCATCGGGGCGACGAGGAAGTCGCGGAACCTGCCGGTCGCCGCGTCTTCGACGAACACCGACAGCGCCCCCAGCGGGGTGGTGATCGTGGAGAGCGCGACCACGGCGCCGAACATCCAGGCATCGACGAAACCGCGCACGAGGTGCTCGTCCGCCTCCGGTGCGGCCGCGGTGATGGACAGCACCTGCAGGTTGCCGAGGAACAGCGAGTAGAGCACGAAGATGATCAGTGCGCCCAGGAGCGAGAAGAACACGTTCAGCGGATCGCGGAAGAAGAGGCGCAGGTTGCGACCGGAGACGCCCAGTACGTTTCTCATGAGTCGTCCTCCTCGCCGGCGCGACCCGTCAGCGCGAGGAACACGTCGTCCATCCTGCCGTGCCGAAACTCGAAGTCGAGCACCCGATCGTTCAGTTCTGCGAGGATGCGGCGGGCCTCCGCGGCGTCTCGCACCTGCCGCTCCTCGGTGCCCGCGGCGGTGGTGAGGGTGAGGATGCTCGAGCTGTGCTCGGCGCGCAGTTCGGCCGGCGTGCCGTCTGCGATGATCCGCCCGCGCTCGATGATGCACACGCGCTCGGCCTCCTCCGTCTCCTCCATGTAGTGCGTGGTGAGGAACACGGTGAGGCCGGTGCGCTCGCGAAGCTGGTGGATCGTGCGCCACATGACGCGGCGACTGGCGGGATCGAGCCCCGTCGTCGGCTCATCGAGAAAAAGAATTCTGGGGTCGTGCACGAGCGCGCGAGCGATATCGGCCCGGCGCTTCTGCCCTCCCGAGAGCTTGCCGTAGCGGCGATCGATGAAGTCGTCGAGTTCGACGAGCGCGCTGAGGTCTGCTATGCGAGTGCGTATCGCCTCGCGCGTCGACAGGTACGGTCTCGCGCGCACCGCCAGGTTCTCGCGCACCGTGAGCATGTTGTCGAGCAGGGACTCCTGGAATACGACTCCGATGGAGCTTCGCACCGCGTCGCCGTCGCTCGCGACGTCGTGGCCCGCGACGGTCAGGGTGCCCGAGGTCGGCGTCAGCACGGTCGTGAGGCAGTTGATGGTGGTCGACTTGCCCGCCCCATTCGTGCCGAGGAAGGCGAAGACGCTCCCCGCCGGCACCTGGAACGAGACGTCGTCAACCGCGGTCACATCGCGGTATCGCTTCGTCAGCCGTTCGACTGTCACTCCGTTGCTGGAAGTCATGGTGCTTCTTTTCGGGACATGCCACCAGCCTATCGAGGTCTCGTTTTAACGCACGTGTGTATTTCGTGGGCTCGCGCGCTCGAAGTGTGCTTCGCGATCGCGAGCGCGCTGATCCCGATCGCAACCCTGATCACCACACTTCTGGTCGTCGTGATATCGCCCGCACCTGTGCCCGCTGCCCCCGTCAGCGCTCCCACTGCGGCAGCCACCCCGATAGCTCTCTTGACAAATAAATTGAGTTCACTCATTATTGAGTGTACTCAAATATGAGACAAGACCTTCTGATTCTGTGGAAAAGAGACCATGCGAGCATTCGTATTCGACAGGTACCGGACGCCGCTGCACGAAGCTGACGTGCTCGAACCGACGGTGGGCGACCGGGACGTGCTGATCAGCGTCACCGCGGCGGGTCTGAACCAGCTGGACGAGAAGATTCGCGAAGGTGAGTTCAAGCAGATTCTGCCCTACGAGACCCCGCTCATCCTCGGCCACGATCTTGCCGGTACCGTGATTCGTACCGGACCGGCCGTGCGCGGCTTCAAGCCGGGCGACCGAGTCTACGGCCGCCCGCGCGATCATCGCATCGGCACCTTTGCCGAACGCATTGCGGTCGATCTCGACGATCTCGCCCTCGCTCCCAGCTCGATCAGCCTCGTCGAAGCGGGATCACTGCCGCTGGTGGCTTTGACCGCCTGGCAAGCGCTCGTGGAAAAAGGCAACGTCAAGGCCGGGCAAAAGGTTCTCATCCACGCCGGCTCCGGCGGGGTCGGGACGATCGCGATCCAGCTCGCCAAGCACCTCGGAGCGTTCGTCGCGACCACCGTTTCCGGTAAGTACGCGGACTTCGCCCGCGAGCTCGGGGCGGATGAGGTGATCGACTATCGTACGCAGGATTTCGAGACCGAGCTATCGGGCTACGATTTCGTTCTGGATTCCCTCGGCGAGAAGCACCTCGCCAAGTCGCTGCGGATACTGCGCCCGGGCGGCAAAGCCGTGGGAATCTACGGCGTGCCCGATCCCGCGTTTGCGCGGGAGCAGGGCTTCAACCCGATCCTGCGTCTTGCTATCGCGGGCATGAGCCGGAAAACTCGCACCCTGGCGGCCAAGCTCGGAGTGAGCTACGAGTTCCTGTTCATGCGGGCCTCCGGCGAGCAACTGCGTCAGATCGCAGATCTCGTTGACGCGGGCGTCATACGTCCCGTCGTCGGTGCCACCTTCCCCTTCCGGCAGACCCCGCAGGCGCTCGCTTCCTTCGGCAAGAGCGGCATCCGCGGAAAGGTGGTCGTCACCGTGCCCGATCCGGCTTGATCACGCCTGCTCCGGCCGCCGGTCATTTCTGGGCGCGCCCAGCAGCGGTGCTGGCTCGCAAGGTATCGCGGCGGTGGGCCGATCCGATCGGCTCAGCGATGGGGATGTCGTCGGCTCCGCGCGCATCAGCTTGGAAGGATCGCGGCCACGTGCTTGCGAACGGTGTCGATAATCTCCTCGACGCTGCTGCCGACGTGCTCACTGGAGGCCATGGTCAAGAAGAGGACCGCCGAGACCACCCGCGCCAGCGTCGATGCCTCGTCTTCACTCGACTCGGTGTGCCGAACAAGGAGAGCGGCGACCTCGGCTTCGGTCTGCCCGACGATGGTCAGCGCTTCGGCGTGGTGAGGTTCGGCGGGATCGCCGAAGACCATTTCGCGCAGGTAGGTGCGGCCGTTGTCTACCTGAACACGGTTGCACTCCACCACCGGAGCCAGTAGCGCCACCACCGCGTCCAACGCACCCGAAGTATTTGCCGCGGCCGTGCGCCCGTGTTCCAACGCAGTCGCGTAGTGGGAGTTCTGAACGAGAAGGAGCAGCTCGCCCTTGGTCTTCGCGTAGAGGAACAGGGTTCCGGTGCCGATATCCGCCGCGTCCGCGATCTGCTGGGTGGTAACCTCGTCGACGCCGTGCTCGGCGAACAGTTCGCCGGCGGCGGCGATGATACGGTCGAGCTTGGCCTGTTTGTTGCGCTCGCGTCGCCCGAGCGGCTGGGGCTCGACTGGCATCGATGCACCTCCTGAAAAGAACTGTGGCCGGACTCCGCTGTGGGCGCAGCCACTGTCGTTCGGGCTCGAATGCGGTCGGTCTTCATTCTCCCACGACCGGGCACCGCGGTCCGGTCTGTCTCGAAGGTGCGCTGCCGGCGGTCAACGCGGCGCGGGGGAGTGGAACCCCGCGCGCCGCACGAGAGCCCGGTGCCTGACGGGTCTCAGGATCAGCGCAGGAACTGGTAGCGGATCTCGATCTGGATCTCTGTGAGCCCCGACAGGTCGACTCCCGCGTTGTCTCGCATCCCCACGATCGAGACGTCCCACTCGCCGCCGATGCCTCGACCCCAGAACGCCAGTGAGAGCGGAGCCGTGAGCGGCAGGTCGACCAGAGCGCTCTCTTCAGCCCCGAGTCGTTCGAGTCGGGCGCGCCTGGTGCTGGTGCGCGACTGCAGAAGCTGGACGTCGATCGTGCCGTCGGCGCGGCGCTGCTCGTAGCTTCCGCCGTGCCGCACCTCGCACGAGATCCCACCGGAGGAGTAGTGCCCCGTAAAGTGGTGTAGCGCACGGTGGCCAGCACGTCGGAGAACGTGGACGCGGTCACCGTGTGATCCTTCGAGGAATCTCCTACAACCCACTCGAAAGGCATCAACACGATG
>JBKEBN010000151.1:0-2785 GCA_047973175.1 Leucobacter sp. | reverse complement strand
AGCGCGCGGGCGTCGAGGCGCACCGCCTGGTGCTCTCCGGTCCCGCCGGCGGCGTCGCCGGCCTCGTGGCGCTCGCGGAGGCGCTCGACGAGCCGCATCTCATCAGCCTCGACATGGGCGGTACCTCGACCGACGTCTGCCTCGTGCGCGACGGCCAGCTGCCCTTCACCACGCTGCAGGACGTGCGGGATCACACCTTGCTCGCCCCCCTCCGTCGACATCCACACGATCGGCGCCGGCGGCGGATCCATCGCCCGGATCGACTCCACCGGCCGCCTCCGTGTCGGCCCCGAGTCGGCGAAGGCCGTGCCCGGGCCCGCGTGCTACAGCCGCGGCGGCACCCGCCCCACGATCACGGACGCCCACGCGGTGCTCGGCACGCTCGGCACCGGCGAGCTCGCCGGCGGCCTCGTGCTCGACCGCGAGAAGGCCCGGGAAGCCGTGCGCACGATCGCGGAGCCCCTCGGCTTCTCGATCGAGGAGGGCGCCGAGGCGATCCTCGCCATCGGCCTCGCGCACATGGTGCGCGCGCTCCGTAAGGTGAGCGTCGAGCGCGGCCTGGATCCGCGCGAGTTCTCCCTGGTCCCCTTCGGCGGCGCGGGCCCGCTCCACACCGGCCTGCTGCTGCGCCACATGGACCTCAAGCAGGGCATCGTGCCGCTCAGGCCCGGCCTCTTCTCGGCCGACGGCCTGCTCGTCGCGGGCCTGCGCAGCGACCACTCGCAGACGGTGCTCACGACCGCCTCCGACGACGCCTACCCGGCGCTCATCGAGTGGTTCGACGTCACGAGCCGCGAGTCGCGCGAGCAGCTCGAGCACGACGGCGTCCCCGCCAACCACATCCGCGAGGACGCGACGGTCGACTGCCGCTACCGCGGCCAGGGCTTCGAACTCAGCATCCCGATCCCCGACTGGAGCAGCGAGAGCCTGCAGCGCATTCCCGAGCTGTTTCACGAGGCGCACCGCGAGCGCTACGGTCACTCGAACCTGGAGGAGCCGGTCGAGATCGTCACGATCCGCCTCGCCTCGACGGGCGAGATCGAGCGCATCGGTGAGCACGTCGTAGACGTGCCGGCCGTCGACCTTCCCGAGGAGGCGATCGTCGCCCGCCGCGACATCATCCTGCCCGGCTACGGCTCGCAGTCGGTGGCCGTCATCGAGCGCTCGCGCATTCCCGCGGGTGCCCGCTTCGAGGGTCCGGCCGTCATCCAGCAGATGGACGCGACGACCGTGATCCTCCCCGAGCAGACCGTCGAGGCGCTCAGCACCCACGACCTCATCGTCACCGATCACTCGCGAAAGGCCTGAGCCGATCATGAACACCACCCCTGAGATCGACGCCACCCAGATCGACGCCGTCACCTTCGAGGTCGCCTCCGCAGCGCTGCTGTCGGCGGCCGAGGAGATGGGCTCCGTGCTGAAGCGCTCGAGCTACAGCCCGATCATCCGCGACATGGACGACTTCTCCTGCGCGATCTTCACCGCCGAGGGCGACCTCGTCGCCCAGGCCGACTACATCCCGGCCCAGCTCGGCGCGATGTCGCTCGTCGTGAAGTCGGTGCTGAACCGCTGGCGCGGCCGCATCAACGAGGACGACGCGTTCATCTGCAACCACCCCTACCAGGGCGCGATGCACCTCCCCGACGTGAACATCGTCACCCCGATCTTCATCGACGGCGAACTGCGCGCCTGGGCCGGCACAGCGGCCCACCACATCGACGTCGGCGGCGTGAACCCCGGCTCCGAGGGCCCCGAGCTCACCGAGCTCTACGGCGAGGGCATCGTGATGCCGCCGCTGCGCCTCTCGATCGCCGGCGTCGAGAACGAGGATCTCGTCGACCTGCTCACCGAGAACTTCCGCGACCCGCTCTCGACCCTGAGCGACCTCCGCGCCCAGCGCGCGGCCTGCAAGCTCGGCGACGAGCGCGTGCAGGAGCTCGCCCGCCTCTACGGCACCGATAAGCTGCTCGCCGTGATGGACCGCATGCTCGACGTCGTGGAGCAGGCCGTGGCGCACGCGCTGGAGGGCCTGCCCGACGGCGTGGGCGAGGCCGAGGGCGCGCTCGACGACGACGGCCGCGACGGCCCCCCGACCCGCGTGCACGCGAAGATCACGAAGCGCGCGGGTCGCCTTGAGATCGACCTGTCGGGCTCCGACCCGCAGACCGCCGGTGCGATGAACGTGCCGTGGGCGAGCGCCCGCGCGGGTCTCGTCTACGCGGTGCGCTGCGTCGTCGCCCCGGGCATCGGCTCGAACGACGGCCTGCTGCGCAACGTCGACATCATCGCCCCCGAGGGCACCGTGATCAACCCGATCGCCCCGGCCGCGGTGTCGATCTGCCACAACACCTGCCAGCGGCTCGCGGACACCCTGATCCGTGCGATGCAGGACATCTGGCCCGACCGCGCGGTCGCGTCGAGCACGGTGAGCTTCGCCTGCTTCAACGCCGGCTCGACGAGCCCCCTCACCGGGCTCCCCTCGGTGATGGCCGACGTCGTCGGCGGCGGCACGGGCGGCACCCCCGAGTCCGACGGGCTCGACGGCGTCGACACCTACATGTCGAACGTGGGCGTCATGCCGACCGAGGTGGTCGAGACGAACTACAACATCCGCATCCGCAAGACCGAGTTCGTGCCCGGCTCGCAGGGCCGCGGCAAGCACAACGGCGGGCTCGGCCTGCGCCGCGAGTACGAGATCCTGAAGCACCCGCAGCACGTCACCTTCTACGCCGAGCAGACCGACGCGCGCTACGCCCCCGAGGGCGCTGGCGGTGGATCGGGTGCC
>JBKEBN010000036.1:0-2700 GCA_047973175.1 Leucobacter sp. | reverse complement strand
GTAGCTGCGCCAGGGTGCGAGGTTCGCGGCCCATGCGGTGAGTGTCTTCGGTTCGACAGGCAGACCGGCTTTGCCTGCGCCCGCGCGCACGGCACTATCGCCCGGCAGGAACACGTCGGGGTCGCCGAGCACGCGCATGCGAACGTAGTCGGCTGTCCACGGGCCGATGCCTGGCCGCGCAAGGAGCGCTGCGCGCTGCTCGGCCCCATCGTCGGCGGTGCTGAGGGTCAGCGACCCATCGGCGAGAGAAGCGGCGGTACGGATGATCGCGCTCGTGCGTGCTGCTGGCCCCCGGAGTACCTCGTGGCCGTGTTCTGCGATGGCCGCCATTGTCGGGAACAGCAGGTGCGGCTCGTCTGCGTTCGCGTTGATCCTCTGCCCGAGCGCGTTCACGAGCGCGGTGATCGCGGTGCGGGCGGAGGCGACCGAGACCTGCTGGCCGATCATGGCTCGAATCAGCATCTCGTGAGGATCGGCCGTGCCGGGAACCCGGATACCCGGCATGCGGGCCACCAGAGGCGCGAGTTCCGAGTGCCGGGCAAGTGCAGCGTCGATAGCGAGCGGGTCGGCATCGAGGTCGAACAGACGCCGGACTCTGGCGACCAGCATGCCGAGGTCAGCGAGTTCCGTCACTCGCGCCCGCAGCCGCACACGGCCCGTGTTGCCGGTGTCTTCGCGCACCTCGAACCAGGCAGGGCCGCCCGGTAGCCCGAGTGTGCGGGCGAAGCTCGTGCCGTCTGCAGGCTCCATGTCGGGTATCGCTCGATCGCTCATCCAGCGGAAGAGGCCGCGCAGGTCGAGCGGTTCTCGGGCGGGGAGAACGAGGTCGATCAGACCGGCGACAGGAGCTGTACCCCGTCGACGTGCGCGCAGCTCGGTCGGTGTCATGCCGAACACTTCTCGGATGGTGTCGTTGCACTGCCGGATGCTCCCGAACCCGGACGAGAACGCGACCTCGGACACGCTGAGATCGGTGCCGGTCAGCAGCAGCCTGGCGGTGTGGGCGCGCTGCGAACGCGCGAGCGCGAGCGGCCCTGCCCCGAGTTCAGCGGAGAGCAGGCGGGTGAGGTGTCTGCTCGAATACCCGAGCCTCGCCGCGAGCGCATGCACCCCCTCGCGCTCCACGACACCATCGGCAATCAGCCGCATAGCGCGCCCGACGATATCGCTGCGGAGGTTCCATTCGGGCGATCCAGGAGCGGCCTCGGGCAAACAGCGCTTGCACGCCCGATACCCGGCCTCATGCGCAGCCGCGCTCGTCAGGTAGAACGTCACGTTCGACCGCTTCGGCGTGCGCGCCGGGCACGACGGGCGGCAGTAGATACCGGTCGTGCGCACCGCCATGATGAACTGACCATCGAAGCGCCGATCACGCGCCGCGACCGCACTGTAGCGCTCATCGAAGCTCGTCAGCGTTATCGTCATGCATCCAGCTTGGCACGACCCACTGCACCCGACTCGCGGAAATCAGACATGACTTTCAGACGGTGAACAACGGTATCGCCATCCATACGGCGACGCCGATGAGCAACGCTGCGAACAGGTAGTCGAGCACTTGCCCGGCGCGCTCTCCCCGGAATAGCGCGAAGAGCACCTGCCCGGCCACGGCCCAGATGATGAACGCGACCAGGTTGTTCAGGGTGAAGATCGTCGTGATCGCGAGCACGGTGAACACGTCGTCGTTCTGCGGGGGTCGCAAGAACTGGGTGAACATGACCGCGATGATGTAATACGCCTTGGGGTTGAGCACCAGCACGATCACTCCGGCCCAGAACCCGATCTTCGGTTCAGTCACCGGCGCATCCGATGGGGCAGCTTTCTGCCTGGCCGATCGGATGAACGACCAGGCGAGCCACAGCACATAGAGACTGCCGACCGCTGCCAGCGACTTCGCGACCACCGGATGATTCAGAATCGTAACGCCCATACCGACACCGATCAGGGCAGTGACAATGAACGTCGCAATGTGATACCCAGCCAGCGCGGGCACTGTGGCTCGCACTCCCTTGGATGCGCCAATGGCGGCGAAGAATGCGTTGCCCGGCCCCGGGCTGTAGGCGAGTGGAAACAGGAACACCAAGAGGGCGATGAACATCTCAGCGGTCATGCTGTCGCACCGAGGATCAGGGAACTCATATCCCAGATCATCCCGAAGAACCAGGGCGTAACGCTGGCGGGATTAGGTCATCACATTGGGAAGCTTCGGCAACTCGCCTCTACACCGCCGTTCCGTAGCTTATGCCCATTGATTGCGGCTCCGGCACGAGTGCCATGAGTTGCGTGAATGCGTCGGTCGTTACAACTTTGCTCATGGACTCCTGGGCTTCGGTGAGCGTTGCCCAGCGGTAGTCCAGCAACCAACCGTTTTCGGTACCGGCTTCTTGGTAGAGGGTGCGCGTTTGGAATCCTCCGATGTGTTCGAGTTCGCGGTCGAGCATCTCCAACGCCCGCTGTAGCGCTTCGGTAGTGGTGCCGGGATGGGTGGTGAACTGGATGATCTCGATAACTGACACGATGGTGCCTTTCTCGGTCTATGGGCGTACAGAAGTGTGGTCGACGGATCGCAGGGCGCGCTTCACGATCCGAGTGGTGGCGGCGCTATCGCTTTCGGCAGCCCACTGCTCGCACAGTTCGATAGCCCAGTCGGGGCGCGTCTTCGCGGCGTCGTTGATCCAGTTGGCGACCGAGTCCTGCACATAC
>JBKEBN010000018.1:0-6708 GCA_047973175.1 Leucobacter sp. | reverse complement strand
AGCGCTTCCGGAGGCCGGACTCGGAACCGTTCCCGGGTGGGGCGGCACTGAGCGTCTCACCGAACTCGTCGGCCGATCCCGCACGAAGGAGGCAGTGTTCACCCGGAAGCAACTCACGGCCAACGAGGCGCTCGCATGGGGAGTCGTCAACGCTGTAAGCCCAGCAGCCGACTTGGATGACGCGGCCGAACGAATCGTCGGAGAGATTCTCGAATCGGCACCGATCGCGCTGCAACTCGCCAAGCAGATCATCGACGGTGCCGCAGACGGCGCTCCCAGCGCTCTCCTCGAAGCGCTCGCATCAGGAGTGGCGGCCGCCACCAACGACCTCGGCGAAGGCACCGGCGCGTTCGCCGAGAAGCGTTCGCCTGCATTCAGCGACTCATAACCACCGCGTACGCCGCGGACCGACGGAAGGATTCCGACATGACTCAGCCTAGAAACTACGACATCGCCGACATCGAGGTCACCGAGCTCACCATGGTGATCGACGGTGAGTGCTGCGGCGCTGCGGGCGGCAAGACGAGGACCCGCCTGAGCCCCGCTCACGGCGTGCCCGTGACAACGCTTCCGGCCGGCGACGCAACCGACGTGGACCGGGCGATCAAGGCCGCTCGCCGATCCCTCGACGACGGATGGCGCACCCTGGCGGGTGCTCAGCGGGCCGCCCTCCTGCATCGGGTCGGTGAGCTGATCCGGAGGGATCACGAACAGCTGTCTCTGCTTGAGAGCCTCGAAGCAGGCAAGCCGCTGCAGCAGGCCCGCGGCGAAGTATCCGACACTGCCGCGCTCTGGGAGTACGCTGCAACCCTCGCGCGTCACAAC
Organism: Leucobacter sp.; assembly: GCA_047973175.1. Taxonomy (GTDB): domain Bacteria; phylum Actinomycetota; class Actinomycetes; order Actinomycetales; family Microbacteriaceae; genus Leucobacter. The sequence continues at coordinate 5,883 of JBKEBN010000018.1, read as the reverse complement.
CAGGGTGAGGCCCACAACGGTCTTGGAGCCGATGCCTTCGCCATGGTGCTCCACGAGCCGCTCGGCGTCATCGGCATGATCACGCCGTGGAACTTCCCCCTGCTCATCGTCAGCCAGAAGCTTCCGTTCGCGCTCGCCGCAGGCAACACCGCGGTCATCAAGCCGAGTGAGTCGACCTCGGCGACGACCGTGCGACTCGCGGAACTCGTGCTCGAAGCCGGCATTCCGGCAGGCGTGGTCAATGTGGTCACCGGCGACCGTCGCGTCGGACAGGCGATTGTCGAGCACGCCGGCATCGACATGCTCAGCTTCACCGGTTCCACCGGCGTCGGCAAGAACCTCGCCGCGACTGCCGGACAGAACCTCAAGAAGGTGGAACTCGAGCTCGGCGGCAAAAACCCGCAGATCGTCACCGAAAACGCCGACTGGCACGCTGCGGTGGATGCCGCGGTGTTCGGCGGCTACTTCAACGTGGGGCAGTGCTGCAACTCGGGCAGCCGCATCATTGTGCACCGTTCGATCGCCGATGAGTTCGCTCAGGCCGTTGCCGCCCGCGCAGCCCAGGTCAAACTCGGCGACCCGCTCGACAGCGAGACCCAGATCGGTGCGATTGTCAGTGACGCTCAATTGGAGACCATCGAGCACTATGTGCGCGAAGGCATCGCAGGCGGAGCGACCCTCATCACGGGAGGCGGCCAGATCGAAACCGCCGGGGGCCGGTTCTTCCAGCCCACCATCTTCGGCGGGGTAACGCGGGATATGACGATCGCGAACGAGGAGATCTTCGGCCCAGTGCTCTCCGTGATGCCCTATGACACGCTCGAGGAGGCCATCGAAATCGCCAACAGCACCTCCTTCGGACTCTCCGCGGGCATCTGGAGCCGTGACATCGACGAAGCCCTCATCGCCGCCCGTGACCTTCGCGCAGGCACCGTCTGGGTGAATCGCTGGATGACCGGCTACCCCGAGATTCCCTTCGGCGGATTCGCGGAGAGTGGTATCGGCCGAGAACTCGGCAAGCAGTCGCTCGCCGAGTTCAGCGAGATCAAGACCATTCAGCTGCAGGTCGGACCCAATAGCACCCGTTGGGTGCCGGTACCGGACGCCGAGGGGCGGCCGTGAGCACCGCTCAGGCACGGGTCGTTGAAACCGATACCCTCATCATCGGATCCGGCATGGCCGGATCAAGTCTGGCCTACGCGTTGCGAGACAGCGGGGAGCGGGTGCTGGTCGCCGAGCGTGGCGGGTTCCTGCCCAGGGAACCCCAGAACTCGGACCCCGCCGAGGTGTACCTCCGCGGACGTTACAAGAATGCCGAGTCGTGGATCGATGATCGGAACGGCCCCCGCTTCAAGCCCGGTGTCTACTACTACGTCGGGGGCAACACCAAGGTATACGGTGCCTGTCTGCCGCGTTTCCGCGAGAGCGACTTTCAGGCGACCCCCCACTGCGATGGAGAGTCGCCTGCCTGGCCCGTGAGCTACGCAGAACTCGAGCCGCACTATCAGGCGGCCGAGACCCTGCTGCGCGCGCACGGCATGCTGGGCGAGGATCCGACGGAGCCGCCGCACTCGAAGGGCTACGCGCTGCCTCCGCTCCAGCACGAGGCGACGCTCGAGAAGCTGGCCTCAGATTTCCGAAAGCAGGGGCTGCACCCGTTTCATATGGCGACCGCTCTCGACGTGAACACGCTCGAGGAACGCGCTGCCTGCACGACCTGCGACGGCGCTCCCTGCGAGACCGGGGCGAAGTCCGACGCGCAGAACCGCATCCTAGACCCAGCCCTTGCAGCAGGGGTGGAACTGATGACGAAGACTCGCATTACGCGGCTCGAAACATCAGAAGATGGGAAGCGGGTTGTCGCGGCCATCGGCGAGCAAGACGGGGAGCCCGTGCGCATTGTGGCGAAGCGTTTCGCAATTGCCGCCGGTGCCGTCAACTCTGCGGTGCTCCTCCTGCGTTCGACTTCGCCCCAGCACCCCAACGGACTCGGCAACTCGACCGGGTTGGTGGGGCGCAACTACATGGTGCACAACAGCACCTTCTTCATGGCGGTGCATCTGTTCCGCAAGAACCCGACCCAGTGGCAGAAGTCGCTCGGCCTGAACGACTGGTATGAGCCCGGTGTCGGTCGCGGTGATTGCGAGTATCCGCTCGGCAACATTCAGATGCTCGGCAAGCTGCGCGCTCCCATGCTGAAGGCTGCGAAGCCGTGGGTGCCGAACTTCATCCTGAAATGGATTGCAGCGCACAGCGTTGACTTCTACCTGACCACGGAAGATCTTCCTCTGCTGGAAAATCGTGCGTTCCTCGACGGTGATGACATCCGTGTCGCCTGGAAGACCACGAACATGAAACCGCACCGTGAGCTCGTCAAGAAGATGAAGCAGGCTGTTCGCCGCGCGGGCTACCCGATCGTGCTGACTCAGAGGATGGGTATCGAGACGAACTCGCACCAGTGCGGCACCGTCGTCGCAGGCACCGACCCGAAGGCCAGCGTTCTTGATGCGGACTGCCGGATGCACGACGTCGAGAACACCTATGTGGTCGATGCCTCATTCTTCCCGTCGTCTGCGGCGCTGAATCCGGCGCTCACGATCGCGGCTAATGCACTGCGAGTCGGTGCGAGACTGAAAGAGGCGCGGTCGTGATGAAAGCCGATACCTCCCTGTCCGAAATCGTGTGGGGCGCTGAGAACACGACCTTGAGCGCTGTATGCGTCGGTGGCGTTGAGGTGCCGGTGATCGATGTCGACGCAGTCGTCGTCGGTACCGGCTCCGCCGGGTACTGCGCGGCCGACAGGCTCTGGGAGTTCGGACGAAAAAACATTGCGATCGTTGCCGACATGGTCGGTGCGGGGGCTTCCCGCAACGCAGGTTCCGACAAGCAGACCTACTACAAGCTGACCCTGTCCGGTGACGACGACGACTCCGTGCGGGCGATGGCCGACACCCTGTACTCGGGCGGCTCGATGGATGGCGACAACGCACTCGCCGAGGCCGCGCTCAGCACGCGCGGGTTCATCCGACTGTGCGATCTGGGGGTCCCGTTCCCGCAAAACCGTTACGGCGAGTTCATTGGCTACAAGACCGACCACGATCCTCGTAGACGAGCCACATCGGTCGGTCCCTACACGAGCCGGACCATGGTCGAAGTTCTCGAACGCAAGGTGAGGGCGAACGGCACTCCGATCTTCGACCGCTGTCGAGTCGTCGACGTTCTCACCGCCCCGAAAGAAGGTGGTGGCCTGGAAGTCGTCGGACTGCTGGTGCTTCGCAATTCGCAGAAGCTTGCCGAAGACCAAAGCCCGTTCCTGCTCTTCCGCACCGTCACCATCGTCTATGCCACCGGTGGGCCAGCCGGTATCTACGAGCGGCGCGTCTTCCCGAACGGGCAATGGGGAGCCTCGGGTGCCGCCTACCGAGCCGGAGTGAAGGGCAAGAATCTCACAGAGTGGCAGTTCGGACTGGCCTCGATCAAGCCCCGTTGGAACGTCTCCGGCTCCTATATGCAGGTCATTCCCCGCATCGTCTCGACTGATCAAGACGGGGGCGATGAACGCGAGTTCCTTGCCGACGATGTTCCAGACTACGGTCGGCTTCTGTCTCTCGTCTTCCTCAAGGGGTATCAGTGGCCGTTCGACGTTCGCAAGGCCGGTACCGGCTCCTCTCTGATCGACCTACTCGTCTATCGGGAGACCGTGATGCGCGGACGGAGGGTGTTCATGGACTTCCGCTCCAACCCACTCGGCCGTGACTTCGACGCCACCGCGCTCGATCCCGAGGCGCGCGAGTACCTGGAACGGGCGGGATGCGTCTCGGGAACTCCGATTGAACGACTCAGGATCATGAACGAGCCCGCCTACCAGTTCTATCGCGGGCGCAACCCCTCTCTCGACCTGGAACACGACCTCCTCGAAATCGACGTGTGCGCCCAGCACAACAACGGCGGACTCGTCGTTGATGGCTGGTGGGAATCCAACGTCGCGGGCTTCTACCCCGTCGGTGAGGCCGGCGGGGCGCACGGAGTGTATCGCCCAGGCGGTGCCGCGCTCAACAGCGGCCAGGTCGGAGCGACCCGAGCCGCGCAGGCGATCGCTTACGGGCCCGAGAGAGCACCCGATCCCGAAGCGTTTGCCGTCGCTGCCGACCGCAGGGTCGCGGAAGCATCCGAGCTGATACGCGCCGCAACGGACCGATTCGACACCGGTGCCGCGGATAACACGGGTGTTTTGCTGCGCCGGGTGCAGTCGGTGATGAGCGCGGGAGCCGGCCCCGTGCGATCGAGCGCATCGATTGACGAGGCTCTCACGGAGTTGAACCAGATCTACGGTTCCTACGCGGATACCATCGTTGCCGATCCCTCGTCGCGCCGCAGCATCGACAGGGTCTTTCTCGTCAGAGACATCGTGACCACCGCGTTCGTGTACCTGCACGCCATGCGCGACTATGTCGACCACGGCGGGCGCAGCCGCGGGTCTGTGCTCTACACCGACGCCCACGGCGAACTCCCTGTGCGCGGCTGTGGTGATGCGCCCGACGCGGAACTCGAACTGCCGGATCGATTCCGTTTCTCGCTCGACGGTGGTGCCCTCGACGGGGAAGTGCAGGAGATTGGACTCATCGCAGAGGGCGCGGGAACCGGTCGTATCGAGACGGCCTGGCGAATGCGGCGTCCGATTCCAGTCGATGACGATTTCTTCGAGAATGTCTGGCGCGAGTTCCGCGAGCGCGGTCCCGTTTGGTAATGCACTCGGTGCTGAGAGATGAGTGAGAACGATGTTTCCTGTGTTGTTGGTGCCGGGTCCGGTGGAGCATTTTTATCGGGGTGGTGGTCGGATTGCTGCGTTGCGTGGGATTGTGCCTGGGAGTGGGTATCAGCCGGAGGAGTGGTTGGGGTCGACGGTGACGCGTTTCGGGGAGGTGGAGACGGGGCTCGCGGTGACCGCTGGTGGGGAGTTTTTGCGGGATCTGGTGGTTGCTGATCCTGTGGCGTGGACGGGTGGGTCTGGGTGTGATGCGGGTGATACGGGGGTGTTGGTGAAGTTGTTGGATGCGGGGCAGCGGTTGCCGGTGCATGTGCATCCGTCGCGAGAGTTCGCGTCGGCGCATCTGGGGTGTCCGTATGGGAAGACCGAGGCTTGGTATGTGCTCGATTCTGTGGGGGATGGTGCTGTCTATCTCGGGTGGAACGAGGATGTGGATCGGGATGTGCTCGATCGTCGGCGTGATGCGCAGGATAGTGAGTGGCTGTTGAGTCGGATGCATCGGGTGCCGGTGGTGCCGGGGATGGGGGTGTTGTGTCCGGCGGGGACTGTGCATGCGATTGGTGAGGGGGTGTTTGTTGCAGAGTTGCAGGAGCCGACGGATTTCTCGATTTTGTTGGAGTGGTCGGTGACGACGTCGACGCGTGAAGAGTCGCATCTGGGGCTGGGGTTTGAGCGGGTGATGCCGGTGGTGTCGACGGTGGCGTTGTCTGCGGGGGACGTTGAAGCGTTGGTGTCGCGGGTGGGGCAGGGGCCGGTGTCGGAGGGGCCGGTGTCGGTGTTGCCTGCGGGGGCGGACGTGTTTTTCCGGTTGCTGCGTGCTCGCGGTAGCGGTGTGGGCGGTGATGGGGCTGATGGTGCTGGCGGGGCTGGTGGTGGTGTTGACAGTGCTGGTGCTGATGGTTGCGGTCGGTCGGGGGTGTTTCCCGAGAGTTTTGCGGTGGTGCTTGCGACCGAGGGTGAGGGGTGGATTGTGTCGGGGTGTGGTCGGGTGTCGTTGTGTCGTGGTGAGGCGTACGCGATTCCGCGTGCGTTCGGGGCGTGGTGGGTGGAGGGTCCGGTGACGGTGCTGGCCTGCCTCCCGGGCGAGGGCTGGCCCACCACACTCACCGGCTGAA
>JBKEBN010000187.1:0-4178 GCA_047973175.1 Leucobacter sp. | reverse complement strand
GTGGATTCGACTAACAGCGTGAGTTTTCGCCGATTTGCTCACGCTGCTAGTCGAATCCACGCCGCAAGCTAGCGCGGGCATGAGGCTGAAACGAAGCTGGCCCAGGCAGGCTTCGCTCCATCACCTGGAGATCGCACTCTCACTCAACCTGCGGGGTCCATCATGTGGTTGAGCAAAGGCCGGAGGCCGCAGTCGAAACCGCAGACCTCGACGTTCCGTGGAAACTTCCGGGGAAACTTCGAGTTCGTGATTTCGACTGCACTGCGCTCCGCTCAATCACCTAGATAAGGTTCGATGCCGCCGCGATGCGCTCAATCGCCGAGCGACTCGGCGCTGCGCAGCGCGGCACCGACAATGCCGGAGTTGTTTAGCAGCTCCGCCGGGATGATGCGGGTCTTGAGCGACAGCAGCGGCAGGAACTTGTGCGACTTCTTGCTGACACCGCCGCCGGCGATGAAGAGGTCGGGTGAGAACAGTCCTTCGACGTGCGAGAAGTAAGGCTGGAGGCGCTGCTCCGCCCACTCGGTGAACGAGAGCCCCTCGCGCTCGCGGGCCGAGGTCGCGGCCCTCGTCTCGGCGTCGGGGCAGCCGTCGAGCTGGAGGTGCCCGAGCTCGGTGTTCGGCACCAGCCGTCCGTCGTTGAAGAGGGCCGAGCCGATCCCGGTGCCCAGGGTCATGATGAGCACGACGCCGTCCGCGCCCCGCCCGGCCCCGAGCTGCATCTCGGCGATGCCCGCGGCGTCCGCGTCGTTCAGCACGCTCACCGGGCAGCCGAGGCGCTCGCTCAGACGGCTCGCCAGGTCGACTCCGATCCACGCGTCATCGACGTTCGCCGCCAAACCGACGACGCCGTTCTTCACGATGCCGGGAAAGGTGCAGCCAATCGGACCGTCCCACTCGGCCTGCGCGACGATCTGCTCCACCGTGTCGAGCACGGCGTCGACCGTCGCGGGCTGCGGGGTCGGGGTCCGAATCCGCTCGCTCAACAGTTCGCCGCTGTCGAGATCGACAATTGCACCCTTGATCCCGGTGCCTCCAATATCGAGGCCGAGCGCTCGATTCATCCCAATCGCCTCCTTGCGATCTCCGCAGCCTCATCGCTGCTTCGGTGTCGTGTACTGCTATTCTGCCGCCTGGGCGGCGGGCCGGGATCCCGAAGACGCAGATCCCGAGCCCGTGGGCCTGACGCCGTCTACTCCATCGACTCGAGTTCGCGGCCGCGGGTCTCTTTCACGAACTTCCAGACGAAGAACAGCGAGATGATCGCCATCGTCGTGTAGAGGCCGTAGGCGAGGCCGAGGCCGATATCGGCGAGCGTGGGGAAGGTGAGCGAGACCGCGAAGTTCGCGAGCCACTGCGCAGCCGCCGCGACCGAGATCGCGTAGGCGCGAATGCGGTTGTTGAACATCTCGCCGAGCAGCACCCAGACGACCGGGCCCCAGCTCATGCCGAAGAACACGACGTAGAGGTTCGCCGCGAGCACCGCTACGACGCCCGCTCCGGCGGAGAGCACCGGCTGCATGGAGCCGTCTGCGGCCTCGGCCACCGGCGCGGTGCCGAAGATGAAGGCCATCGTGCCGAGCGTGACCGCCATGCCGATCGAGCCGATCATGAGCAGCGGCTTACGGCCGATCCGGTCGACGAGCATGATCGCCACAACCGTTGTCGCGATGTTCACGACCGAGGTGATCACACCGGTCAGCAGCGCGTCGGACTCGTCGAAGCCAACCGCCTGCCAGAGCATCGTCGAGTAGTAGAAGATGACGTTGATGCCGACGAGCTGCTGGAAGAGGGAGAGCAGGATCCCGACCCACACGATCGGCAGCAGCCCGAGCGCCTTGCCCTTCAGCACCCTGATCGACTGCTTCGTCTGCGTGGAGATGGTGGCGGTGATCGCGGTGACCGTCTCGGTCGGATTGCCGCCGACGTATCGCCCGATGATGCGCTCGGCCTCCTGGGTCTTGCCCTGGCTCACGAGGTAGCGCGGCGACTCGGGGATCGCGAAGGAGAGCGCACCGTAGATGAGCGCGGGAATGCACTCGGCGATGAACATCCAGCGCCAGGCCTCGAGGCCGAGCCACAGCACGTTGGCGGCACCGCCAGCGGCCTGCGCGAGCGCGTAGTTGCTGAGCAACGAGACGAAGATGCCGACGACGATCGCCAGCTGCTGCAGCGAGCCGAGCCGGCCTCGCACGTGCGCCGGCGACACCTCGGCGATGTAGGCCGGCGCGATCACGCTCGCAGCACCGACCGCAAAGCCCCCGATGAAGCGGAAGATAGTCAGCGACCAGATGTCCCACACGAGACCGCAGGCGAGCGAGGTGATGAAGAACAGGATCGCGGCGACCTGCATCACCCGGATCCTGCCGAACTTGGCCGAGATGGGCCCTGCGAACCATGCACCGATAGCGCAGCCGACGAGCGCGAAGGCGACCGAGAAGCCGAGCAGAATCTTGCTCACGCCGCTCCACTCGCCGACGGCTCCCACTGCACCGTTGATCACGGCCGTGTCGAATCCGAAGAGGAATCCGCCCATCGCCGCTGCCGAAGCGATCATGATGACGCGACCGATCGGCGGTGCCGGAACTGTACCTGCCTGAGACATAACCTCTACACCTCCTTGTGTGGGTTGTTTACGTTTCGAAGCCCCGGTCTATCGAGGCCGCATATAGCTGGATATGACTTTGCTCTACATCATCGTAAGAGTCAAGAGGTGAACGGGAAGTCACAATACGGAGTCAGTTTACCTTCGAGAGTCGAACACACTCGTCGAGCGCCGCAGAGACCGCTCCCAGCAGTTCGGCGCGGTCGCCGAGCTCCGCCGGCACGATCTCGACGGTCGCCGCCGTGCTCGGGATCGCGTACTGCCGCACCATCTGGGCGACGGCCTCGATGAGCAGCTCGCCGGCGCGGGCGAGCTCTCCCCCGATCACGATTCGCTGCGGATCGACGAGGTTCACGAGGTTGGCGACGCTCACCCCGATGTGCCGACCGGTCTCGGCGAGCACGCGCTGACACAGCACGTCGCCGCGTTCGGCCAGCTCCACCACCTGATCGAAGCCCGCGAGCGGCCCGACGTGGGGCTCGAGGAGCCGGATCACCGCCCGGGTCGAAACGACGGTCTCGAGGCACCCCCGGTTGCCGCAGCGGCACAGGTCGCCCGAGTCGCGTCGGTGCACGGAGTGGCCCAGCTCGCCCGCGATTCCCCCGGTGCCGGAGTACAGCTCGCCGTTCAGGATCAGCCCGGCCCCGACCCCCTCCGAGACCCAGATGTACACGAGGTCGCTCACGCCGCGGCCGGCTCCCCAGCGCGCCTCGCCCAGCGCGCCGAGGTTGGTGTCGTTGTAGACGCTGACGGGGAAGCCGAGGATCTCGCTGCACGCGCTCGCCGGGTCGATGTCGGTCCAGCCCGGCAGGATCGCCGCCGAACCGACCCGTCCGGTGCGGCTGTCGATGGGAGCGGGCAGCGCGAGGGCACCGCCGCGGATCTCCGCGCGCTCGATTCCCGCCTCAGCGAGGGCCTCGGCGATGAGGCGATCGACGCGGCCGAGCGACTCCTCGCGCGAGATGCCCCCCTCCCGCAGCACGCGACGTTCTGCGAGAATGACACCCTGGAAGTCGGCGATCGCCACGCTGAGATGGAACCGGCCGTGGTCGATGCCGACCACCACCCCGGAGGGGGCCGCGAGGCTCACCAGTCGGGCGGCTCTGCCCCGGCTCGCCCCGTCGGCGACCGTGACCGCGCCCTCGGCGGCGAGCTGCTGCACGAGCGTCGAGACCGTCGACGCCGCCAGCCCCGTGCGTCTCGCTATCTCAGCCTGGGCGAGCGACGCCCCCGCCTCAAGTATCTCGAGCACCCGCTCCCGGTTCGCGCGACGCAGCGCGCCCGGGGATCCGGGGCTGGGGGCAACCATTGCCTTCATGTCATGAAGGGTAGCCGGTAGCCGCGGTCTGCGCCAGCGCGGGCGGTGACGCGGTTGCGCTCCCTCTCCTGCGCTCCCCCACCGGGATCCGCCCGCTCGCCCGCGCGTTCACCTGTCACAAATGCAGGCTAAAACGGGCTCTTGTGACGTATCCGTGGGTGTCTGTGGCGCGCTGAGGCGGGTGCACGCCGTTCCTCGTCTAGGTTTTTGGGTGTTCAAATCCGAAACCAGGAACGACAAGAGAACGGCGTGCAA
>JBKEBN010000143.1:0-1652 GCA_047973175.1 Leucobacter sp. | reverse complement strand
AACGGCGTGCCAAATCCGCTGAAACGGCACGCCGTTACTCGAATCCACGCCGCTAGCACACGGTGGGGGTGGGGATGGAGGGTGCGCGGCGAAGGTGCGTAGGCAAGTGTGAGGCGGAAGCCGCAGCAGAATAGGTGGGTGCTGCGGCAGGGGAGGGCCTACCGCGACGCGAGCGGGTACCATGAGAAACGTGCGGAAAATGAAGAGAGTTGCGGCCCTCGGCGCGATCCTCGTGGCGGTCGCCGCGGTGACGGCCTGTGCGTCGGAGACCGGGGAAACGACCGCGGCAGAACCGTCGGACTCGAAGACTGAGAAGTCGGAGAAGACCGAGTCTGCTGAAAAGACCGAGACGCCGAAGGCCGATCCCGAACCGCAGCCGGGTGCCGGGCCGGAGTGCCCCACCGACCACTGCGTCAGTGTCGCGATGACCGGCGACCTGCTCTTCCACGAGGGGCTGTGGAGCCAGTACGCGATTGAAACCGACGAGAACGGCAACAACTTCGACTTCGTGCCCCTGCTCGAGGGGCAGCGCGCCTACCTAGATCGCACCGACCTCGCGATCTGCCAGATGGAGACGCCGCTCGCCCCGGTCGGAGGCCCCTACCTCGGATACCCCGAGTTCAGCACCCCGCCCGAGCTCGCCGCGGCGGTGAAAGACATCGGCTACGACGTGTGCACCACGGCGTCGAACCACACGATCGACCAGGGCACCGAGGGGCTGATCCGCACGCTCGACGGCCTCGACGCGGCAGGCATCGCCCACACCGGTTCGTACCGCGCAGAGGGCGAGCGCGACGAACCGCTGATCGTCGAGGCGAACGGCGTGAAGGTCGGCATCATCACCTCGACGTTCTCGCTCAACGGGCTCCAGGCGGAGCACGAGTGGCAGGTCGACTACCGCGAGGAGGAGCCGCGGGTCGATCCCGAGCGCGCGATCGAGAAGGCGAAGAAGGCTCGGGATCAGGGAGCCGAACTCGTCATCGGAGTGTAACACATCGGCGAGGAGTACTGGACCGAGCCGACGCCCGGGCAGGTCGAACTCGCGCACCAGCTGCACGACAGCGGCGAGTTCGACTTCGTCTACCAGCATCACGCGCATGCGGTGCAGCCGCTGGAGAAGTACGAGGACAAGTGGGTGCTCTACGGCACGGGCAACACCATCAGCGAGTCGGCACCGCCCGAGAACCAGGTGAACAACGAGTTCTTGATGACGCGCGTGCAGTTCGCGAAGCAGCCCGACGGCACGTGGGTGACCAACGACGTCGCCTGGAACGCCGCGACCAACACGCAGGACGGCAGGTACAAGTGGTGCTCGGTGATGCCGGATCAGCCGCAGGGCGTGTGCCAGTCGCCCGAGATCGACGCGGGCGTGCTGGAGCGCACTCGCGCGACCGTGAACAGCATGGGGGCGGCCGACGCGGGTGCCCGCGAGTGGCTGATCACCGAGGAGTAGTAGGAGCTTACTGATCGCGCGGATAGGGACTAAGGCTGCGGTGCGGTGAACAGGGATCTGGCTGCGTTGTAGTAGGAATCTTCACCACCAGTGAAGCCATCCTCCTCCGCCTTGCCAGATATCTGCTCACCCCCTCCTCGTTACGCAGCCCCAATCCGCGCGATCAGTTAGAGCTCGGCCGGTCGCACGGGTAGCAGCA
>JBKEBN010000099.1:0-6135 GCA_047973175.1 Leucobacter sp. | reverse complement strand
GGCCGCCGACCCCCACCCCCCCCCCCCCCCCCCCCCCCGCACCGCACCCCCACCCCGCGCCCGCACCCCCTCTAGAAGACGCAAACGGCTCGTATTCGACCGAATAACAACCATTTGCGTCTTCCAGAGCACACACCGCCCAGAGCACACAGCCCAGAGCACACAGGCACCCCACACACTGAAGGACACCATGAACGCCCCCATTCCCCGCCGCCGCATCGGCCAGAGCGACCTCGAGACCTCGGTCTTCGCGCTCGGCTCCTGGCACATCTACGACCGCATGCACTTCGAAGACGCCGTCGCGATGGTGCGCACCGCGCTCGACCGCGGTATCAATCTGTTCGACGTCGGCGTGTACGGTGCGCCCGGCATGCCGCCGGCATTCACCGACGTGCTGTTCTCGGCGATCATCCGCGCCGTCGGCGTGAAGCGCGACGACTACCTGCTCTCCGAGAAGCTCTGGCTCGAGGGCTGGGACGCCGAGCGGGGCTTCCGGCCGCAGCTCGAGAACGCACTCTTCCGCGTCGGCGACGATCACGCCGACCTCGTCATCCTCGGCGACCTGCGCCGCGACGACGTCGCCCTGCGCGACATCGTGCTCAGCCTGGCCGAGTTGCAGGGTGCCGGTCTCATCCGCGCCTGGGGCGTCAACAACTGGTCGGCGTCGAACGTGCAGGCGCTCATCGACATCGCGGTCGCCGAGGGCGTCGTCGGCCCCGAGATCGCCCAGCTCAAGTACAGCGTCTCGCGGCGCTCGATTCCCGACGGCGAGCCCTTCGCGAAGCTGTGGGATCAGGGCATCTCGATGCAGGCCTCCGACGTGATGGAGGGCGGCTACCTGGCCGGCCGCGTCTCGACGGAGCGCGAGGTGGGGCGGGATCCCGGCGGCATCCGCCAGCGCATCATCGACGACGTGCCCGCGTTCGTGCGCCTCGCGGAGGAGCTGGGCTGCACGCCGGCGCAGCTCGCGATCGCGTTCACCCTGACCCACCGCGCTACGGCGACCACCCTCTTCGGCGCGTCGAGCGTGGCTCAGCTGGAAGCGAACCTGGGTAGCCTGGAGGTCCTCGATCGCGTGGGGGCGGAGACGATCCGCGCCCGTGTCGAGCCGTTCTGGGCCGACCGCGATCTCGTCGACCCGGAAGGACCGTGATCGCAGTGTCGCCAGAAGATCCAGCCCAGACTTCGGCGGGAGTTCCCGCGCAGCCCCCCGTCGCTCACGGCTCCCCGAGCGTGACCCCGGTTCCGTTCGACCCCCAGGTCGTGCCGGTGCTCGCGGCGCTCGCGGCCGATCCGCAGCCCGGCCTCAGCGCCGACACCCTCGCCGAGATGCGCGGTTCGGGCATCGCGCCGTCGTTCCCGAGCGGTGCCGAGGTCGTGGCGGGACGCCCGGTCACGGCCGACGAGCTCCTGATCCCGGGCCCCGAGGGTGCTCCCGATCTCGAGATCACGGTGTTCGCGCCGGTGGATCGCGGCCCCGACCCGCTTCCGGTGCTCGTCAACTTCCACGGCGGCGGCATGATCATGGGTCACCGCACGTGGGAGCACGGGCGCGTGGTCGACCTGGTCGAGCGCCACGGCGTCATCGGCGTCAATGTGGAGTACCGCCTCGCCCCGGAGCACCCGTTCCCCGCCGGGGTCGAAGACAACTACGCGGCGACCCGCTGGGTGTCCGAGCACGCGGCCGAGCTGGGGGCCGATGCCGACCGCCTCATCGTGATGGGCGGCAGCGCGGGCGGCGGGTTCGCCGCGGCCGTGTCGCTCATGGCTCGGGATCGCGGCGGCCCCGCGATCGCCGGGCAGCTGCTGCTCTGCCCCATGCTCGACAACCTCAACACGAGCGTCGCGAGCCTGCAGTACGACGGCATCGGCACCTGGACCCGCGAGGCGAACCTGGTCGCGTGGAAGTGCGTGCTGGGCGAAGAGCTGGCCTACTCCGCGGCCGCACCGGCCTACGCCGCCCCGTCGCGCGCCGACGACCTCTCGGGCCTGCCGCCCGCGTTCATCGAGGTCGGCGCGTCCGAGATGTTCCGCGACGAAGACGTCGACTACGCCACCCGCATCTGGGCGACCGGCGGCCAGGCCGAACTGCACGTGTGGGCGGGCGGATGCCACGGCTTCGACATGTACATGCCCCAGGCCGAGATCAGCCGCGCCGCGCTCGCGAGCCGCGACTCCTGGTTCGCTCGCGTCATCGGCGCCTCGCCGATCGCGGCCGCGGATTCCGCCGCAGCGGATAACGCCGCAGAGCCTGCCGCCGCACAGCCCGCAACAGCAGCAGAACCCATCGCAACCTCGGGAGGGGATCTCGATGACTGAGCAACAGGCAGAACAGCCTCCGTACCGCGCGGCGCAGCCGCACCAGCGCCCGCTGCCGGTCCCCTACGACCCGCAGCTCGAGCCCGGGCTCGCGTTCTTCCTCGACCTCGTCGAGCGCATCCCGCTGCGCGCCCACACCATTCTCGAGAACCGCGCCCACTTCGAGACGGTGATCCCGAGCATGGAGACTCAGGTCGACGGCCGCGCCGTCACCTGGGAGAACCGCGTGATTCCGGGCCCCGCGGGTGCCGCCGATGTCGAGGTGACGATCGTGCGGCCCGCTTCGGGGTCGGGATCCGGCACCGCCGCGGGCACCGGCAGCGATTCCGGCGCTGAGGCCGATCCGGCCCCCGGCGTGCTCGGCATCCACGGCGGCGGCTACGTGCTCGGCACCCGGTTCTTCGGCACGGGCGAACTCATCGACCTCGCCGAGCGCTACGGCGTCGTGGGCGTCGCGGTGGAGTACCGCCTCGCGCCCGAGCACCCGGCACCGGCCTCGGCTGAGGACTGCTACGCGGCCCTCGTCTGGATGTCGGAGAACGCGGCCGAACTCGGCATCGATCCGGCGCGCATCGCGGTCTCGGGCACCTCGGCTGGCGGCGGGCTCGCCGCCGCCGTCTCCCTCATGGCTCGGGATCGCGGCGGCCCCGCGATCATCGGGCAGCTCGTCAACGCCCCCATGATCGACGACCGCAACGAGCGCGTCTCGACGTGGCAGTACGACGGTTTCGGCGCGTGGGATCGCAACAACAACGACACCGGGTGGGACGCCATGCTGGCGGGCGATCGCGGCACCGACCGCGTGCACCCGCACCAGGCCCCCTCGCGGTCGACCGACCTCTCCGGGTTGGCACCCGCCTTCCTGGAGGTGGGCTCGGCCGAGACCTTCCGCGACGAGACCGTCGACTACGCGACCCGCATCTGGGCCGCGGGCGGCCAGGCCGAGCTGCACGTCTGGTCGGGTGCCTACCACGGCTTCAGCGGCTTCTCACCCGACGCGATCGTGTCGCAGGCCGCGAACGAGGCGCGCGACAGCTGGTGGCGTCGCATCCTCGGTCGATGAGGGGGCGCGGTGCCCCGGCCCGGGATCAGGTTCGGGATCGGCGCGAGGCTCGATCCCGAACCCGGGCCGCGGCCCGAACCCGCGACCGGCAGCTGCGTCGGCAGCGGCCCATGAGCCTGCTGCGCATCACGCTGGTGCTCGGCGCGCTGGAGGCGTTCGGGCCGCTCTCGATGGATCTCTACCTGCCGCAGCTGCCGCAGCTCGCGCGCACGCTCGACACCTCCGACGCCCTCGCGCAGGCGACGATGTCGGTCTGCATGATCGGGCTCGGCGTCGGCCAGCTCATCGCGGGCCCGCTCTCCGACCGCTTCGGCCGGAAGCGGCCGCTGCTGGTGGGCGTCGCGCTGTTCGCGTTGCTCTCCGTGGTGTGCGCGATGGCCCCAACCGTCGAGGTGCTGCTCGCGGCGCGCTTCCTGCAGGGTCTCGCCAGGGCGGCCGGCATGGTGATCAGCATGGCTGTGGCGCGGGATCTGTTCCACGGCGTCGAGCTGTCGCGCATGCTGTCGCTGCTCGCACTCGTGACCTCGCTCACGCCCATCATCGCACCGATCATCGGCGGACAGCTGGCGCGCTTCATGGACTGGCGCGGGATCTTCTTCGTGCTCGCGGGAGTCGGGGTGGTGCTGCTGGTCGTGGCGCAGCTCGGGTTGCGGGAGTCGCTGTCGGAGAACGGGCGGCACTCGGGCAGCGTGTTCGGCACGACGGTGTCGCACGCCTCGGTCGTGCTGCGAGACCCGCTGTTCGTCGCGCTGATGATCGCGGTCTGCTTCGGCGGAGCCGCCTTCTTCTCCTACCTGTCGATGTCGAGCTTCGTGCTGCAGGGGCAGTTCGGTCTCACCCCGCAGCTGTTCAGCCTCGTGTTCGCGATGAACGCGATCGCACAGCTCGGGGGCGCACAGCTCAGCCGCCTGCTCGTGCGGCGACTCGGCACGGCGCGCATGTACCTCACGGGTCAGCTGGCGGGCGGCATCGCCGCACTGGTGCTGCTGCTCGGCGCACCGGCGGTCGCGTTCATCGCCCTGCTCGCCATCTACCTTCGGAACCGCCGCGATCGGCGGCCCCAACGGCACCGCGCTCGCGCTCGGCTCCCACGGCGCTCGAGCGGGAACCGCGTCGGCGCTGCTCGGCATGGCGATGTTCACGGCGGGTGCCGTGGCCGCGCCCATCATCTCTGCGCTCGCGGGCACCTCGGCGAGCACGATGGTGGTGAGCATCGCCGTGGGATCGAGCGCTGCCGCGCTCATCGGGCTGTACGCGGTGCGCCGCCTCGTGCCGCGGGCCGAAGCCGCAGCCGCCGACCCGGCGACGATTGTTCCCGCGCAGACAACCCGGCTACAGAAATAATCAAGCGACAGCAGCGCTAAAAAGATACCCTGGATCCTACAACCCGAACTCAATGCGGAGGTTCCATTCAATGAAGACGTACGAAGAGCTTCTTGCGGCCATCACTGCCCCAGACGGCGTAGAGAGCCGCGACGCCGTCGATCCCGCGACCGATGAGGTCATCGGCAAGTCGCCCAAGCAGTCGATCGAAGACCTCGAGAACCTCATCGACCTCGCCGAAGCCACCCAGCCCTCGTGGGCGGCCCTGAGCGACGCCGAGCGCAGCGCGTACCTGCACAAGGCCGCCGACGCGATCGAGGAGTCGGCCGAGGCGCTCGCCGAGCTGCTCTCCCGCGAGCAGGGCAAGCCCCTGAACGGCCCGAACGCCCGCTTCGAGGTGGGCGCGTGCGCCGTGTGGACTCGCACCGCCGCCGACACGCCGCTCCCCGTCGAGGTCATCATCGATGACGACTCGGGGTACGCCGAGATGCACTACCGCCCCATCGGCGTCGTGGGTGCGATCTCGCCGTGGAACTGGCCGATGATGATCTCGATCTGGCAGATCGCTCCGTCGCTCCGCATGGGCAACACCGTCGTTATCAAGCCGGCCGACACCACCGCACTGTCGGTGCGCGCGCTGGTCACGGTGATGAACCAGGTGCTGCCCGAGGGCGTGCTCAACATCGTCACCGGCCCCGGCCGCACCGTGGGCGACGCGCTCACCAAGAGCCCGAAGATCGGCAAGATCATGTTCACCGGCTCCACCCCCGTGGGCCAGCAGATCATCGAGGCTTCGGCCGGCAACGTGACCCGCCTCACCCTCGAGCTCGGCGGCAACGACGCCGGCATCGTGCTTCCCGACGTGAATGCGGCCGAGATCGCCGAGGGCCTCTTCTGGGGCGCGTTCATCAACACCGGCCAGACCTGTGCCGCGCTCAAGCGCCTCTACGTGCACGACTCCGTGTACGACGCCGTGGTCGAAGAGCTCGCGAAGGTCGCCGCCGCCGTGCCGATGGGCGTGGGTCTCGACGAGGACAACGTGCTCGGCCCGCTGCAGAACCCGGGTCAGTTCAAGGAGGTCGACCGCCTGGTCGAGTCGGCCAAGGCCTCGGGCGCACGCGTGGTGCTCGGCGGCAACCCCGACTACGACGCTCCCGGCAACTTCTACCCCACTACGCTGGTCGCCGACATCGATCCGCACAACGACCTCGTGGTCGAGGAGCAGTTCGGCCCGGCGCTGCCGATCATCCGCTACTCCGACATCGACGAGGTCGTGAAGCTCGCGAACGAACTGGAGTTCGGTCTCGGGTCGTCGGTGTGGTCGTCGGATCGCGCGAAGGCTCTTGAGGTCGCCGCGCGCCTCCAGGCCGGCACGACGTGGATCAACTCCCACGGCGGCCTGCACCCGATGGTGCCCTTCGGCGGAGCGA
>JBKEBN010000065.1:0-25048 GCA_047973175.1 Leucobacter sp. | reverse complement strand
CTCCGCTCAATCCAGGGATTTCGACTGCGCTTCGCTCCGCTCAATCCAGGGATTTCGACTCCGCTTCGCTCCGCTCAATCACCTATGTAGGTTTCGACTGCGCTTCGCTCAGTCACCTCTTGGGGGCGGGTGACTACCGCAGCGACTCGTCGACCTCGCGGGCGGTCACGAGGCCGCTCTCGATGGCACCGTCGAAGAAGCCGGCCCACAGGTTGGCGATGTCGCTGCTGGCGAAGTACAGCGAGCCCTCGTGGCGCTGCAGTTCGGCCTGGCTGCGGGTGTATGCGCCGGGGCGCTGGATGAGCCAGGTCTCCTCGGCGTAGGGATCGCGTCCCCACGGGTGCGCCGCGATCTCGAGCACCTCCAGGTCGTCGCGCCACACCGCGAGTGCTTCGGCGACCTGCTCGGGATCCTCGAAATCGAAGCGGTCGATGTCGGCACCGAACGCGACCACCACCGCGTCCTCCTCGCCCACGAACTCGGTGCGGATGACCGAGAGGTCGTGGCGCTGCGAGGAGTAGGCGAAGAACGGTTTGATCGGTCCGTTCTTGCTGCGCACGCGGATCCAGAGCTTGAGACCGCGCGACGCGGTGCCCTCGGCGCTCGCCTCGACCTTCACCGGGTTGAGCGGCGGCTCGACGTCGAGCCTGTGCAGAATGTTGAGCGGCAGGGTGCTGACGATGCGGCGGGCGCGGATCGTGCTGCCGTTCGCGAGCGTCACCTCGCCGCCGTCGGCCCCGTGGTGCACCTTGACGACCGGCGAGTTCAGGCGGATCTCGCCCTTGACGTCGTCCGCGATGGCCTCGACGAGGGTGCGGTTGCCGGCCTTGACGCGCAGCACCGAACTGGCGGTGTGCATGATGCTCCAGTCGCCGGCGGTCGCTGCCGTCCAGCGAATCGCGGCCGAGTAGCCGACCTCTTCGAGCGGCCCGTTGCAGTGCCCCACCCAGGCGCACTCGTTGGCGTCGCGCTCCTCGTCGCTGAGGTCGAGGTTGTCGAAGACCTCCTGCAGAGACAGCTGATCGACCTGCTGAAACACTTTGCCTGTCTCGATGCGGTCGGGGCGGGGCATGAGTTCGGCGCTGCGGGCGACGAGCTTCTTCTGCCCGGGATCGATGAACCTGAGAAAGCCCGGAAGGTCGTTCTTGACGACCCTGCCGTTCTGCAGCCAATAGCATTCTTCCGAGCGCGGGCCGCGGTCGACCTCGAGGCCGTAGCGGGTGATCTCGGCCCAGACGTGTGGCTGCAGCCAGTGCAGCCAGTTGCCGCCGAGTTCGAGGTGCACGCCGAGGCGATCGGCCGTGTAGACACGACCGCCCAGGCGATCCTGTGCTTCAAGCACGAGCACGCTGTGCCCGCTGTTGCCGAGTTCGCGGGCGGCGGTGAGGCCGGCGAGACCCGCACCGATGATGACGACATCGACTGATTCCATATTTCTTTCTCTCCTTGTGCGGTGGATCTTGTGAAGGTTTGTGCCCGGCTCGCGGCGAGCGTGGTGCGGGAGTCGAAATCACCTATAGACCGCTGCGCTTGGCTTTTATAGGTGGTTGAGCGGAGGCCAGAGGCCGCAGTCGAAACTACCGACCCGGACATTCTGAGCAAGTTTGACCCCGTGATTTCGACTACGCTGCGCTCCGCTCAATCCAGGGATTTCGACTACGCTCTGGCGCGGTGGCGCCACCGGAATCTGCGTGAGATCGCGATGCGATCTCACCTGAGCAGATCCCGCACTCAATCCAGGGATTTCGACTCCGCTCCGCTCAATCACCTGTGCAGGTCTCAGTGCGCGCGCAGCTCGACTTCGAGTCGGGCTCCCACGGCGGGGTCGGTGGTGAGACCGGCTGCGACGACCGCGGCGAGCTCGGCCCCCATGCCCTCGCGCACCGCGCTCATGTCGTGGCAGGTGTTGATCAGGGTGAAGCCCTCGCGGGCGCGCTGGATCGCGGCCTCGCCCGTGCCGCAGTAGATGCCGGCAATCTTGCCGCGCCCGGTGGCGACCTCGCGCACGCGGGTCAGCGCGGCCTCCAGCTCGGGGCGCACGCGCTCCTCGAA
This sequence comes from Leucobacter sp., assembly GCA_047973175.1. Lineage (GTDB taxonomy): Bacteria > Actinomycetota > Actinomycetes > Actinomycetales > Microbacteriaceae > Leucobacter. Next base: position 22,996 of record JBKEBN010000065.1, on the reverse strand, counting down.
GGGCATTTCGGCACCGAGGGCGAGCGAGAGGTCGTAGGGGCCGACGAAGACTCCGTCGATGCCGGGCACGTCGAGGATCTCGTCGAGTTCGGCGAGCGCCTCGCGGGTCTCGATCATGGCGAGGATGACGACGCCGGTGTCGGTCTCGCCGGGGGTGAGGCCGAAGTGGTCGCCGTGTCGCACGGGGGAGTAGGATCGCTGCCCGCCGGTGGTGGCGTAGCGTGCGGCGCGTGCGGCGCGGCGCGCCTCCTCGGCGGAGTTGACCATCGGGATGATGATGCCGCGGGCTCCGGCGTCGAGCATGCGCCCGATTTCGTCGGGGTCGTTCGTGCTGACCCGGGCGATCGGCAGGGGGCAGCCGCCGGCGGTCGCGGCGATGAGCGAGTCGCGCATCTCGGTGTAGCCGAGCGCGCCGTGCTGACCGTCGATGACCAGGAAGTCATAGCCGAGGCGCGCGATCTGCTCGGTCATAACGGAGGAGTTCAGGGTGATCCACGCCCCGAAGCGGGGTGATGCTGAGCCGGTCAAAGGTGATGACCTCCTTGTCGCTTGTGAAATCGGACGGAGTCGACTTCGTGGGTCTGATGCTTCTCGCGTTTCGCACATCGAACCTGGAAGCGCATACGTTGCCAACTATGGTTCGTAGAATGAACTAATTGTTCATCATTTGGTCTCAAGTGTGATTGAAATCGTGCCCCTCGTCAAGCGCGATGCGGGTGAACAGGGGCTTGATCTCGTTGCGCTGCGTTTGTTTGTAACGATTTGGACGACTTGCGGCACATCTGTGTCGGCTGCGGCTTGACGTTTGCGAGACGAGACTCTACATTGGGGTCAGTGACTGAACAGAACGTTCAGACAATGAACTATAAATCTGAACCACGAAGGAGTGAATGCTAGTGAGTGACAAGCAGATGAAGATCTTCGCTTTCGACTTCTCCGGGCCGGGTCACCTGTCGGCAGGCATGTGGCGGCACCCCAAGGACCGCGGCACCGAGTACAAGAACGTCGACTACTGGGTCGAGTACGCCAAGGAGCTTGAGGCCGCCGGCTTCGACGGCCTGTTCTTCGCCGACAACAACGGCTACCACGACAAGTACAAGGGCAGCGTCGACGAATCGCTGCGCGATGTCGCGCAGATTCCCGCCAACGACCCGGCCTACCTCATTCCGGCCATGGCCGCGGCGACCACGGGCCTCGCGTTCGGCTGCACCTCTTCGACGGCCTACGAGCACCCCTACGTGATCGCCCGCAAGTTCAGCACCCTCGATCACCTCACCAAGGGCCGCGTCGGCTGGAACATCGTCACCTCGTACTCCGACAGCGCCGCGAAGAACCACAGCGCCGGCGAGCAGCTCTCGCACGACGACCGTTACGCGCGCGCGGAGGAGTTCGCCGACGTCTGCTTCAAGCTGTGGGAGGGATCCTGGGAAGACGACGCGGTGGTGCTGGATCGCGAGCACAACACCTACGTCGACCCGGCCAAGGTGCACGAGATCCACCACGAGGGCAAGAACTACAGCGTTCCCGGCATCCACCTCTGCGAGCCCTCGCTGCAGCGCAGCCCGGTGATCTTCCAGGCCGGCGGATCGAGCCGCGGCGTGCAGTTCGCCGCCGAAACCGCCGAGGCCGTGTTCATGAACTCGGTGTCGAAGCCCGGCCTCAAGAAGTGGGTCGACAACTTCCGCGCCAAACTGGTCGAGGCCGGCCGCGAGCCTGACAGCGCCGCCGTGCTCGAGATGATCACGGTCGTCAGCGCACCCACCGACGAAGCGGCGCAGGCGAAGTACGAGGAGTACCTGAGCTTCGTCAGCTACGACGGTGCGATGGCCCGCTACAGCGGCTGGGCCGGCCTCGACATGTCCGAGCTCGAACCCGACGTGCCGCTCGAAGACGTCAAGACCAATGCGGGCCAGACCCAGCTCAACGTCTTCACCAAGATGGATCCCGACAAGAAGTGGACCCCGCGCGACATCGCGGAGTACGTCGGCATCGGCGGTGCGGGCCCCGTCATCGTCGGCGGCCCCGAGACCATCGCCGACGAACTGCAGTCGTGGATCGACGAGACCGGCATCGACGGCTTCAACATCGCGCACGCGGTGCAGTACCAAGACATTCACGACTTCATCGAGTACGTCGTGCCCGTGTTGCAAGAGCGCGGTCTCATGCGCACCGAGGTCTTCGAGGGCACCCTGCGCGAGAATCTCTTCGGCAAGGGCAATGCCCGTCTGCCCGAGAACCACCCCGGCGCGAAGTACCGCGCCAACTTCAGCAAGTGAGGGAGTCGCGCGGGCAGGCGAACGACGCTTGCGCCGGCCCGCGCGATCCGCACTGCTCCACACCCTGTCTGACACACAAGAGAGGCTTCATCCAATGAGCGCAATCACCGTCGCAGAAGACGGCTCCATCGATCCGATGGATTACCGGCAGGTCTTCGGCCTGCTCCCCACCGGCGTCACCGCCATCACCGGCACCCACACCGAGGGCCGACCCGTCGGCTTCGTGGTGGGCACCTTCCAGTCGCTGTCGATCGATCCGCCGCTCGCGGCCTTCTCGGTCGACAAGGGATCGAGCACCTGGCCCACCATCCGCTCGCTCGAGAACTTCACCGCGAACATCCTGTCGACCGAGCAGCTGCCCGTGTGCCGCGCGCTCTCGCGCCGCGGCGTCGACAAGTTCGAGAACCTCGAATACGAGAAGGGTCCGCAGGGCGACCCCCGCCTGCCCGGCTCGACCGCGTGGCTCGACTGCAACGTGCTCTACGAGATCGTCGCGGGCGACCACTACATCATCGTCGCCACGATCGTCGGCATGGAGGTCGGCGAGGGCGAAGCGCTCGTCTTCCGCGGCGGCAAGTTCGGCGAATTCAACCAGTGGGACCAGCCTGCCCCCGCCCCCAGGCCCATCGCAGAGGAGACACAAGCATGAGCACGATGCTCGCAAACGTAGCGGCGGCCTGGGTGCGCGCCTGGGCCGACGGAGAGACCTCGGCGTTCGAGGAGATCGTGGCACCGGGTTACGTGCGCCACTCGAAGTCGGGCGATGAGGGCCTCGACGACGTCATCAAGCAGATCGAGGCGTCGCACGCCGCGTTCAGCGACTTCAACGTCGAGATCCTCGGTGCCGTCGAAGACAGCGAGATGATCGCGATCCACTGGCGCAGCACCGGCAAGCACACCGGCGACTACATGGGCGTGCCCCCCACGGGCCGCATCGTGAGCGTGCGCGGCGCAGCGTTCATCACGCACGCCGACGGCAAGATTCTCGAGGAGACCTCCATCTGGGATCCGCGTGACATGCTGTCGGCCATGAAGATCGTGCACCTCGGCAGCTCGCCGAAGGCTTCGTAAGGGGAGACATGACGATCAACACCAACGAGGTCGCCGACAGGCTGATCGAGGCGAAGCGCACGGGTGTTCCGGTCGAGACGCTCATCGGCGAGGGCGAGCCAGGCGACACCCGGCTCGACGCGCTGCGCGTGGCCCAGGAGGTCGTGCGACGCCGCGAGCTGGCGGGCGACCGCCAGGTCGGCTTCAAGCTGGGCAACATCGCCAAGGCCATGCAAGACAAGTTCGGCGTCGACGAGCCCGACTACGGCCCGCTGCTCGCGAGCCAGTTCTACTCGGAGAACCTGCGCATCTCGGAGAAGGAGTTCATCGAGCCCTTCGTCGAGCTCGAACCCGCGTTCGTGCTGAAGAAGGATCTCGGCGGGTCGACCGTCACGCCCTTCGAGGTGGTGTCGGCGACCGACTTCGTGCTCCCGGCGATCGAGATCATCGACTCGCGCGTGAAGAACTGGAACATCGGCATCCTCGACACGATCGCCGACGGCGGATCCATCGGCGGCGTCATCACCAGCGCGAAGCCCCGCAAGCTCAGCGAGCTCGACCTGGCCAACACCCACGGCGAGATTCGCTACAACGGCAAGGTCGTCGCCTCGGGCGGCACCCACGACGAGGATCACTACAACGGTGAGGTCGTCGCCTCGGGCAACACGTCGGCGATCTACGGCAACCCCGTGTCGGCCATCGCCTGGCTGTGTCGCCGCGTCGCGGAGTACGGCATCACGTTCAAGGCCGGCGATCTGATCCTGCCCGGCAGCTGCCTCGCAGCAGAGCGACTGTACCCGGGCACGCAGGTGACCGGCACCTTCGCCGGCTGGGGCGACGTCAGCTTCGAGTACGCCGCGAACTGAACCTCGCCGGTTCGTCGCGACCACATATAGCCCTATATATAAGGAGTAGCCACAGCAATGAGCTCAGCCGAGAGCACAGCCGATACGAGCGCAGTGCACACCACCGAGACCGCCGAGCTGGAGCAGATTCTCGCTGCCGCAGAGCGGGCATCCGGCGAGCTGCGTCGCAGCGAGCGATCCACCCGGGCCGCCTACCTCACCGCGATCGCCGACGCACTCGACGCCGCGGCCGACACCCTCGTGCCCATCGGGCAGCGCGAGACGAACCTGCCCGAGGCGCGCATGCGCGGCGAGCTGAAGCGCACCACGTTCCAGCTGCGCATCTTCGCCGAGACCATCGTCGAGGGCCGCTACCTCGACGCCCGCATCGACCACGCAGATCCCGAGTGGCCGATGGGCGCACCCCGCCCCGACCTGCGCCGCACGCACATCCCGCTCGGCACGGTCGCCGTGTTCTCGGCGAGCAACTTCCCGTTCGCCTTCTCGGTCGCGGGCGGCGACACCGCTTCGGCGCTGGCCGCCGGCTGCCCGGTCGTGGTGAAGGCGCACAGCGGTCACACCGACCTGTCGCGCGAGACCGCCCGCGTGGTGTCCGAGGCGCTGGCCGCCGCGGGCGCTCCCGGGGGCGTGTTTGCCATCGTGTTCGGCACGCAGGCGGGTCGCGATCTGGTGCTCGACAGCCGCGTCAAGGCCGCGGGCTTCACGGGCTCGATCCCGGGCGGTCGCGCGCTGTTCGATCTCGCCCAGGGACGGCCCGAGCCGATCCCGTTCTACGGCGAACTCGGCAGCAACAACCCGGTCTTCGTGACCGAGGCGGCCGACCGTGCGCGCGGTGCCGAGATCGCGCAGGAGTTCATCGCATCGTTCACGATGGGGGCCGGCCAGTTCTGCACCAAGCCCGGCACGATCTTCGTGCCGCGCGAGTCGAACGTGCTCGCGACGCTGCGGGGTTCGGAGCTGCCGGGCGGAGTGCTCATGCTCAACGAGCGCATTCGCGAGGGCTACCTGGGTGCGGTCAAGGAGCTGCAGGGGAGCGGTGCCGCGGTTGTGATCGAGGGTGGGGATCCCTTCGGAGCCGCTCCCTCCCCGGTGGTGCACCTGGTCTCGGCGGCCGACGTGCTGGCCGAGCCGGCCACGCTGCTCGAGGAGTGCTTCGGGCCGTCGTCTCTGGTGGTCGAGTACGACGGCGAGGATCAGCTCGTCGAACTCGCCTCGGTGTTCTCGGGCCAACTGACGGCCTCGATTCAGGGCGAGGAAGGCGATGCGGCCGGTGCTGCCGTCGGTGCGCTCGTCGACGCGCTCGCGGTGAAGGCCGGACGGGTGCTGTGGAATCAGTGGCCCACCGGAGTCTCCGTGACCTATGCGCAGCAGCACGGCGGGCCATACCCGGCCTCGACCGCGAGCGGTTCCACCTCGGTGGGCACCGCCGCCATCGAGCGTTTCCTGCGCCCGGTCGCCTACCAGGGTTTTCCGCAGAGCCTGCTCCCCGTCGAACTGCGCGAGGACACCGTCTCGGTGCCCCGACTGGTCGACGGGCGTTGAAGACGGCCGCCGAGGCCGGCGCTGAGAGATACCGCTGAGAATCGCTACTGAGAATCGCTACTGAGTGAGGTGATGGCATGAGAATCGCAAACGTCGGCGGTCGCGCGACGATCGTCGTCGGCCCGAACGCCGGTGTCGACGTGCACCGCGCGTCCGAGCAGCGGTTCGGGCCCGGGCCGCAGGCGGTCTACGCTAGGTGGTCGGAGTTTCTGCTGTGGGCGCGGGGTGCCGAGGCAGCCGGAGACCTCGGACCGGCGGAGCCGGTCGATCCCGAACTGCTGGAAGCACCGTCGCCCGAGCCGACTCAGATCTTCGCCTTCGGGCTGAACTACGGCGCGCACGCCGCGGAGTCGGGTTTCGACCGGCCCGAGGGGCTGCCGCCGGTGTTCACCAAGTTCCGCAGCGCGCTGACCGGGCCGAACACCGTCGTGAAACTGCCCGAGGGCGGCACGACGGACTGGGAGGTCGAGCTGGTCGTCGTCATCGGGCGCACCGCGCACGATGTGCGAGTGGAGGAGGCCTGGGACTTCGTCGCGGGCCTCACCGTTGGCCAGGATCTCTAGGAGCGCGAGACCCAGTTGCGACCGCCCGCGGCGCAGTTCAGCCTTGGCAAGTCATTCGCGGGGTTCGCCCCGACCGGCCCCTGGCTCGTCACCCCGGATGAGCTCGCGAACCGGGACGATCTCGAACTCGGCTGCGAGATCGACGGTGAAGAGGTGCAGCGCGGCCGCACCTCAGACCTCATCGTCTCCGTTCCGGCACTCGTGTCGGAACTGTCCAGGATCGTCACGCTGCAGCCGGGCGATCTCCTCTTCACCGGTACCCCCGAGGGCGTCGGCTTCGGCAGGGAGCCTCAGCGCTTTCTGCGGCCGGGCGAGCACCTTCGCACTTGGATCGAGGGCATCGGCGAGCTTCAGCAAGGCTTCGTCTAGCTGAACACATAAATCGTGTGTGACCGCCATGCGATCAGACACGATTCGCGGCGATGCCGTCGCGTCAGAGCCGATCGCGCAGACGAAGAGAAACACCTCTCCGCGCGATATGTAAGCAGTACACCAGCAACACAACTCCTTCGCATACCGTTTTCCTGAAAGGACAAAGATGTCTAGCGAATCACCACGAACATCGAGCAAACGTCGGCTCGAGGTCGACGACATCATCGTCGCCGATAAGAAAGAACTGCGGATGGCGCAGATCGGTGCCGGCGTCGGCAACTTCATCGAGTGGTACGACATCGGCGTCTACGGCTACCTCGCCGTCACCATGACCGCGGTGTTCACCCAGGGCATGGACCAGTCGATGGGCCTCATCGTGACGCTGCTCGGCTTCGCCGTCTCGTTCATCGTGCGTCCCCTCGGCGGCATGATCCTCGGCCCGCTGGGCGACAAGGTCGGTCGCCGCAAGATGCTCTTCTTCACGATCGCGCTGATGGCCGCCGCGACGACGCTCATCGGCTGCCTGCCCTCGGCCGGGCAGGTGGGGCTGTGGGTCATCATCCCGCTGTACTTCCTCAAGATGCTGCAGGGCTTCTCGACGGGCGGCGAGTACTCGGGCGCATCGACCTACATCGCCGAGTTCTCACCCGACAAGAAGCGCGGCTTCATGGTGGGTCTGCTCAACGTGGGTTCGCAGCTCGGCTTCGCGGCCGGTGCCGGCATGGTCGCCCTCGTCACCTGGTGGTCGACCTCGATCGCCGGTGAGAACGCCATGGTCGAGTGGGCCTGGCGCATCCCGTTCCTCATCGCACTGCCCCTCGGTCTGCTGGCCATCTGGTTCCGCAGCCGCATCCCCGAGTCCCCGGCGTTCGAGCTCGCCGAGTTCGTCGAGGAGCACGCCGGTGGCGAGAAGCTCGACCCGCTGTTCGAGCGCCACGGCCTCGGAGCCATCCTGCGTCACTACTGGCCGACCATCCTCGTCGGCATCGGCATCATCGCGGCCGACGGATCCGCCGTGTACATGCTGCAGAGCTACATGCCGACCTACATGGAGGTGCAGGTCGGCATCCACGCCTCGCAGACCGCGATGGCGGCGCTCGTCATCCTCGTTCTGCAGGCGATCCTCATCCCCTTCTTCGCGATGGCGGGTGACAAGTGGGGGCGCAAGCCGGTGCTCTTCACGGCGGCCGTGCTCAACATCATCCTGTACATTCCTGCGTTCGCACTCGCGCAGCAGGGCAGCTTCCTGGCGCTGTACGTGGTGCTGTTCATGCTCGCGGTTCCGAGCGCCATGTTCCTCGCCAACACGGGTGCGCTCATGTCAGAGCTCTTCCCCACGGCCTCGAGGTACGGCTGCGTCGGTTTCACGCACAACGTCGCGATGTCGGCCTTCGGCGGAACGGCCCCGCTGTTCGCGCAGATGCTGCTGAACGGCACCGGAAACCCGTTCTCGCCGGCGTACTACGTGATGTTCTTCTCGCTCGTCTCGCTCTTCGCGATCTGGAAGATGCGCGAGCCGGCGCGTCGCCCGCTGCTCGGCTCCGTGCCGGTCGTCGAGACCCGCGAGGAGGCGCTGGCACTCGTCGCCGGGCAGGACAGCAACCCGGAGATCGACACGCGCACCATGCCGCTGCGCGTGGTGCACCAGAACCACTGATCGGTCTCACGGCACAACTAGATTTCCCGGGGGTGTTCCCGGGAATACAGCGGGGCGGACTCGCGCGTCGGCAGCTTTGTCGAGTCCGCCCCGCGCTCTTGGGGTCGTGTTCGGTGCCCCGACACTCTGCACCGGGCACGACCTCAGAATGAATGAACGGAGTCAAAGATGACAGATACCTCGCAGACAGGGGTTGACACGGCCGACCCCCTTGATCAGGGGCCGGAGGATCGACCTCTCGCAGTCGTTGTCGATCACGTGTACAAGGTCTTCGGCAAGCGCCAGAAGGAAGTGGTCAAGCAGCTGAAGCTCGGGAAGAACCGCGAAGATCTTCTCCACCTCGGCACCGCGGGCGTTATCGACGCCTCGTTCAAGGTGAAGAAGGGTGAGATCTTCGTCGTTATGGGTCTCAGCGGCTCGGGCAAGTCGACACTCATTCGCATGCTGAACGGGCTGAACCCGACCACGGAGGGGTCGATCAAGGTATTCGGGGAAGAGGTTGTCGGGCGTTCGCCCCACGACCTCCGCGAGCTGCGCCGCGACAAGATGTCGATGGTGTTCCAGCACTTCGCGCTGCTGCCTCACCGCACGGTCATCGAGAATGTGGCCTACGGGCTCGAACTGCAGAAGGTGGCGGTGGAGGAGCGCCTCAAGCGGGCTCAGTACTGGCTCGACCGCGTCGGTCTGACCGAGTGGAGCGACAGTTTTCCGAGCCAGCTCTCGGGCGGCATGCAGCAGCGCGTGGGCATCGCTCGCGCGTTCGCGGCCGACACGCAGATCCTTCTGATGGACGAGGCCTTCTCGGCCCTCGACCCGCTGATTCGCCGAGAGATGCAGGAGCAACTCGTCGAGCTGCAGGCCGAACTCGGCAAGACCATCGTCTTCATTACGCACGACCTCAACGAGGCCATGTTCCTCGGCGATCGGATCGCCGTGATGCGCAACGGACGCGTGGTGCAGGTCGGCACTCCGAACGATATTCTCACCGATCCGGCGAACGACTACGTCGCCCAGTTCGTGCAGGATGTCGATCGGGCGCGGGTGCTCACCGCCGAAGACGTCATGGAGCCCGCGCGCTCCGTGGTCTGGGCGCAAGACGGCCCGCGCGTCGCGCTGCACACCATGCGCCGCCTCCAGGTCTCGGCCTGCTACGTGACCGACGATCAGCGCAGGCTGCTCGGCGTCGTTCGCGACAAAGACATGATGCGTCTCGTTCGCGAAGACGCCACCGATCTTACCGAGAGCATGCGACCCGCGTCGGTGGTGAAGCCCGATCAGCTCATCGCGAACCTGTTCGAGATGGTGGTCGAGACCAACCTGCCGATCGCCGTGACCGATGACGACGGCAAACTGCTCGGCGTTGTGCCTCGCGTGACACTTCTCGCCTCACTCGCCAACCTGCCTCCCGCGACGACCGCGATCCCGGTCATCGGGGAGCTGTACGACGAAGAAGAAGAGTACGACGACTATGACGATGATGCTTCGACTGAAGCTTCGACCGGTGAGGAGGTCCGCTGATGGATAACTGGTACCGCATCCCGGTCGGTGACTGGGGAAAGTCGGCCTTCTCCTGGTTCCAAGACACCTTCGTCGCTCCCATCGACCTCGTCAGCGACGTGATCAAGGCGGTCGTGACCGGCCTCGTCGACCTGCTGGTGCTCACCCCGTTCCCGGTGATGATCGCCATTCTCGCCCTGATCGGGTGGCTGCTGCGGTCGTGGCAGCTCGCCGTCGGCACGATCATCTCGCTGCTGCTCGTCGTCTCCATGGGGTTCTGGGAGAGCACGATGCAGACGCTCGGTCTCGTGCTCGTGGCAACCCTGATCGCCGTGATCATCGCGGTGCCACTCGGCATTCTCGCCGCGAAGAACGACACCTTCAGCGCGGTCGTGAAGCCGATCCTCGACTTCATGCAGACCATGCCGGCGTTCGTCTACCTGATCCCCGCGGTGCTGCTCTTCAGCATCGGTTTCGTGCCAGGCATCTTCGCCACCGTCATCTTCGCGTTGCCCCCGGGCGTGCGGTTCACGGAGCTCGGCATTCGCGGCGTCGACAGTGAGACCGTCGAAGCGGGCTACGCCTTCGGTGCGACGCCGGGCAAGATCCTTCGCGGCATTCAACTGCCGCTCGCCACGCCGACCATCATGGCAGGCATCAACCAGGTCATCATGCTCTCGCTCTCGATGGCGGTTCTCGCGGGCTTCGTCGGGGCCGACGGCCTGGGCAAGGACGTTGTCTCGGCGGTCTCGACCCAGCGTCTGGAGCTCGGGATCGAGGCCGGCCTCTGCGTCGTGATCATCGCCGTCTACCTCGACCGCGTGACCGCAGCGCTCGGCAATCGCGCCGAGTACCAGTCCTCGCTGCTCGCGAAGTTCAAGAAGCTGCAGAAGCGTCGGGCATCCGAGGCCGCCGCAGCGAACGCATGACCTCGGGAAGCGCGATGCGGAGCTGCCCGACCTCCCAGAACACACGGAACACCCAGTGAAAGGAAACACTCCATGAAGAAGTACACGAAACTGACCGCCGCGCTGGCACTCGGTGCGGCAGCGGCGCTCGCCCTCAGCGCGTGCTCGAGCGGTGGCGACAGTGACAGCAGCGGTGGTGGCGACGCCGACAGCAAGGGCGGCGATCCCATCGTTCTCGGCTACACCCCGGGCTGGACCGACCAGGAGGCCATGGCCTACCTCGTCGCCAATCAGCTGCAGAAGCTCGGCTACGAGACCGAGATGGAAGAGCTCGCCGACAACGGGCCGATCTTCGCCGCAACCGCGAGCGGCGACATCGACATCTTCGCCTCCACCTGGCCGGAGGTCACCCACAAGGCCTACATGGATGAGTTCGGTGACAACCTCGAGTCGCTCGGCACCTACTACGACAACGCGCAGCTGTTCCTCGCGGTGCCGTCGTACTCGAAGGTCGACTCGATCGAAGATCTCAAAGATAACGCCGACCTCTTCGACAAGGAGATCGTCGGCATCGAGCCCGGCGCGGGCCTGACAAAGGTGACGCAGGAGGTTGCGATGCCGGAGTACGGCCTCGACGACTGGACGCTCACCACGTCTTCGACGGCGTCGATGCTCACCGTGCTCGGTGACGCCATCGACAAGAAGGAAGACGTCGTGGTCACCCTCTGGCGTCCGTTCTGGGCCACCACCGCCTACGACGTTAAGCAGCTCGAGGACCCCAAGGGTGCTATGGGCGAACCGGAGTCGCTGCAGTCGATGGCGACGAAGGGCTTCTCGGATGAGCACCCCGATGCCGCGGAGCTGATCGGCGGCATCACCATCGACGACGAGGCCTACGGCTCGCTCGAAACGCTCATCACGAGCGACGAGTACAAGGGCGACTACGAGGGTGCCGTCGCGCAGTGGATCAAGGACAACCCCGACGCGTTCCCCACGCTGATCCAGTAACACCCCCAGGTGGTTGAGCGGAGTCGCAGGCCGCAGTTGATCTCTTACCAGGTGGTTGAGCGGAGTCGCGAAGCGACGCAATCGAAACTACCGAGCCGGACATTCTGAGCAAGTCCGACCCAGGGATTTCGACTGCGCTGCGCTCCGCTCAATTACCTATAGAGGCCGGTTTCGAGCGAGGCGAACGCCGAGTGCTCGCCTGTAAAATGCGGTTATGAGTTCATTCGCCCTCACCCCGACTGCGGTGCTCGCAGAGCGCCGCAGTGAGTTGCTGCGTGTGCTCAAACAGTTCGGGGTTATCAGAGCGGGCCTCTTCGGCTCTACTGCTCGCGGCACAGATCACGTCGGGTCGGACTTGGATTTGGTTGTTGAGTTCGGGCCCGAAACGGATCGGGATCTCATCCGGCTCTCTGAGAGCCTGAGTAGGGCAGCCGGAGTGCATGTCGATGTCGTCGACGTCGAGCGGGTGTATCAACGTGCTGCGGAGACCGGCATCGGCGCAACAATTCTTCGAGATACCGTGCTGCTGTGAATCCTGAGCTCGCGGAGGCGATACTTGCGCTGGCAGTGGAGTTGGAGCAAGCGGCAAAGCTGGCCGAACACATTGGTGTTGCGGGAGATGCATTCGACCTCGGTGAAGCAGATATGCTTCAGCTTGCTGCGGAGCGGATCATCGAGTAAATCTTCCAAGCGACGAGTTCGCTTCCAGCTGACGTGCAGATCAACTACTTTGGCCCGGATGCTTTGCGGTATCTGCGCGGCATGAGGAACAGGCTCGCGCACAATTACTTGGGCGTAGACAGCGCAGTCTTGAGAGCGACAATCGAACGGGATCTCCCGGTTGTTCTGCAGAGCATGCGCGCAGATATCCGTCAGGCGCGGCTGGTACTTGGGCGAGGCCGAGTTGATGCTGGGGACCGGGAGACTTGGGCGCAAAGCCACTTGGCTGATCTGACCGACCTGTAGCACCAGAGTCCTACGGTCGCGCCGGGCAGTCTAGTGAGGTGCCTTCAGGTGATTGAACGGAGTGCGGAGACCGCCCCCAGGTGGTTGAGCGGAGTCGCGCAGCGACGCAGTCGAAACTACCGAGCCGGACATTCCGCGGACATTCCGAGGAACCTCGAGCCCGTGATTTCGACTGCGCTGTGGCGCTGTGGCGCCACCGAGATCTGCGTGAGATCGCGATGCGATCTCACCTGAGCAGATCCCGCACTCAATCACCTATGTTGCGCTCCGCCTTTGTAGGTGGTTGAGCGGAGGCCGAAGGCCGAAGTCGAAACTACCGACCCTGAGATTCCACGGAACGTTCCACGGAACGTCGAGGTGCCTGGTTTCGACTGCGTCGCTGCGCGACTCCGCTCAAGCAGCTATAAAACCGCGATCCCGAACCGCGCGCGAGATCATCGCGAGGATCGTCACGGCCGCGAGGCCGGTTCCGAGCCAGGCGAACGCAGAGAGGGCGCTGCTCAGTGGAATCCACGTGGACAGCAGGCCGACCGCGACCGCCGGTGCACCCGTCGCCAGGTAGCTGAACAGGTAGAAGGCGGCGTTGACCGCTGCGCGATTCTCGGCGGTTGTGAGTGCGTCGAGGGATGCCGTGCCGCCGCCGAGGGCGAGACCGTGGCCGAGGCCTGCGATCACCGCGCAGATCACGGTCGGAACGACGGATCGGCCGCCGTCGAGTGCGAGCCCGACCAGCGCGATCAGCAGGGCGACCGTGCCGACGGACTGCAGCCGTGCCGCAGAAAACCGCACGATGAACGGCTGCGTGAGCATGGAGCACACGAGCATGGCGGCGAGGATGCCGCCGCTCACGGCGGGACTCTCGACCCCGGCCAGGCGCAGCAGCAGCGCCGGAACCACCGAAAGAAACAGCGTGAGCGTGATCCAAGCCACAGAAACCGTCGCCGTTGCAAGAGCAAACCCCGCCCGAATCTCGTGGGGCACACGCGGGCGCACCGGCCGCCACGAGCGCAGCGAAACGGTGGCTGGCGAATCGATGCGTGCCGCTCTCACCCAGATGACCGTGAGCAGCACGAGCATCATGACGAAGGGAGTGTGCTGCGGAAACGGCGCGAACTCGGCCATGAACCCGGAGAGGAGATTGCCGAGGGCCGGCCCACCCACCCACACCGCGGTGACGAGCAGGGAGGCCCGAGCGAGCCTATCTGGTGGGGTGCGTTCGACGACGAGCACCGTGCCGGCCGCCGTTGCCGCGGCGAGGGAGAGCCCCTGCGCGGCGCGCCCCGCGAGCAGCCAACCCGGCCCGGTCGCGAACAGGAAGCACAGCGCTCCGACCGCCCCGAGCGCAATGCTGACGAGGATCACCAGACGCCTTCCGAGCGTATCGGAGGCCGGCCCGAACAGCAGCAGAGCGGGTGCCGCGGCGACGGTCGTCGTCGCGTAGATGAGGGTCATCATCAGGTCGTCGAAGCCGAAGATCTGCTGGTAGATCGGGTACATCGGCGTAGGCAGGTAGCTGCCGACCGTGAGCAGCGCGAACAGGGCGATCACCGTGGTGATTTCGGCGGAAGCGTTCGCGGGAGCGGGGCCGAGGCCGCGGGTGCGGGCGGCTGTGCGGGTGCGGGCGGTTGTGCTGGTGCGGGCGGTTGTGCTGGCACCGGCGCGGTCGGCGCGCGAGGCCGCTCGGGGCCGCGGGGTGGTTCGGGATCGGGATCCAAGGGTCACGCATCAAGTCTGGCGGTGAGCGATCGTGAGCAAAAGCGAACGTTCTGCATCGGTAATGTGTACGGTTATTTCATGATTGATCCACGTCTCAGGGTGCTGCAACTCGTGGCGCAGCTCGGCACGGTGACGGCCGCTGCCGAGGTGCTGAGCTATACGCCGTCGGGGGTTTCCCATCAGCTGCGGCAGCTCTCCGACGAACTCGGAGTGCCTCTGCTCGCACCCGAGGGGCGCGGCATCAGGCTGACCGAGCACGCGCGCATTCTGCTGCGTCACGCCGAGATGCTGTTCGCTCAGGCGGAACGTGCTTACGCGGAACTGTCATCCGGAGCGGGCACCGGGGGTGGCACCTTCACCCTGTGCGGCTTCTCGACCGCGGCCACCCACCTGCTGCCGGCGGCTGCCGCGAGGGTGCGCGACACCTACCCGGGTATCGAGGTCAGGGTGATCGAGGCCGAACCCGAGCGCTGCCTGAATCTGCTGCTGAGCGGTGACGCCGACCTCGCGCTGGTCACGGCGACGGCTGCGGTTCCCGCGCTCACCGATCACCGTTTCGACCAGCGGCACCTGTTCGACGACCCGCTCGACCTCGTGGTGTCGAAGGCTCATCCGCTCGCGACCCGGCGAAGCGCCACGCTTTCGGAGGCCGCAGAGGAGCCGTGGATCGTCGGTCGGCCCGACGGCCCCTATCATCCGCTGATGATCTCAGCCTGCCTCTCGGCCGGTTTCTCGCCGCACATCGCGCACTACGCCGACGAGTGGGACACCGGGATCGCGCTTGTCGAGCGGGGTTTCGGTGTGACGCTGGTGCCGCGCACCGCGCGCATCCACGCCGACTGGGCGGTAGTGCGGGTGCCGTTGCGCGGGCGCGCGAAGCCGGTGCGCCGAGTCGTCAGCCTCACGCGCATGGGTGCGCGCGACCGGTCGACGGTGTCGACGGCGCTGGCCGCGATCGAGGGTGTCCGGGCGCAGGTGGGGGGCTGAGCTGGGCGCGGTCGTTGTTGCGGCGGCCGCAGCCTGCTTCCCCGGTCGAAGATGCACCTTAAACCGGCGCTATAGCGTGCATATTCGACCAGCGAGCCGCGATCGAGTGGCTGCGCTCCGCTCAACCACCGGGAGAGAGCGCTGTGTTTTGCTCAATCAGCTATAGGCCGCGATCCCGAGCCGAAGCCCGTCAGGTGAGCTTGAAGAATTCGAGTTGCGTCAGCGTCTGCTCATTGATAATTTCGAACAAGAAGTTCATTGAGTGAACTTAAAGACGTAGTTCTCGTGGAAGGACTCAAGAATGACCCTGCCCACCACCATGGCCGCCGTGCTGCTCACGGGTCACGGTGGCCCCGAGAAGCTCGAGTACCGCACCGATGTGCCGGTGCCGCAGCCGCGTGCCGACGAGGTGCTGATCCGGGTCGAGGCTGCCGGCGTCAACAACACCGACATCAACACCCGCATCGGCTGGTACTCGAAGGCGGTCAGCGGCGACACCAACTCGACGGCTACGGGAGCGGGCGGTGACGGTGCTGACGGTGCCGAACGGGCCGATGACGACGACGCCTCGTGGTCGGGGGTGCCGCTGAGCTTTCCCCGCATTCAGGGCGGAGACGTCTACGGCAAGATCGTCGCGGTTGGCGACGATGTCGACGCAAGTCGTATCGGTGAGCCCGTGGTCGTGCGCAACCTGATGCGCCACTACGTCGACCGCCGACCCTACGAGTGCTGGACCTACGGCAGCGACTGCGACGGCGGCTTCGCCCAGTTCGCGGTCGCGCCGGCGAGCGAGACGTACGCCGTGCACTCCGACCTCTCGCCGGCCGAACTCGGCACCATCTCTATCGCCTTCACCACGGCCGAGGGCATGCTCCACCGCGCGAACCTCGGTGCCGAGCGGGTCGTCATCACGGGAGCCTCCGGCGGCGTCGGGCTCGCGGCGGTCGAACTCGCGAAGCTGCGCGGTGCCGAGGTCATTGCGGTCTCGTCGGCGAGCAAGGCCGATGCGGTGCTCGCGGCGGGGGCGGATCGCGTGATCGATCGCGACTCCGACATCGTGACCGAACTCGGTGCTCGCAGTGTCGACGTGGTCGTCGACGTCGTCGGCGGCGACGGCGTGAACGACCTGCTCACCCTGCTGCGTCGCGGTGGCCGCTACGCCACAGCCGGGGCCATCGCCGGGCCGATGATCGAGATCGACCTGCGCACCGTCTACCTCAACGATCTGTCGCTGTTCGGCTGCACCTTCCAGGAGGACGCGGTCGTCGAGAACGTCGTGCGCTACATCAACGAGGGCAGACTGCACCCGCTCGTCTCGAAGACCTACCCGCTCAGCGAGATCCATCGCGCGCAGGAAGACTTCATCGCCAAGAAGTACCCCGGCAAGCTCGTGCTGATCCCGCCGCCCGTGGCAGGCGATTGACCCGACTCTAAGAAGTTGGTCGCCCTTTGTCTGCTTAAGAGCAGGTGTTTAAACGGACAAAGGGCGACCAATTCTGGGGAAGGGCGACGACCCGCACCGACAGCACCGGCAGCAACGACTAGAAAGAAGCACACCATGAACATCGCGAAGATCGATCTCTTCCAGGTTGACCTGCCCTACTCCGGCGGCGTCTACCACCTCTCGCGCGGCCGCACCTACGAGACGTTCGACGCCTCGATCGTGCGCGTCACGGCCGACGACGGCACCGTCGGCTGGGGTGAGAGCACGCCCTTCGGCTCGACCTACGTGGCGGCGCACGCGGGCGGCACGCGGGCCGCGATCGAATTGCTCGCGCCCGCGTTGCTGGGTCAGGATCCCCGCCGCGTCGACCGCATCAACGAACTGATGGACGAGACCCTGCTCGGCCACAACGACGCCAAGGCGGCGCTCGACATCGCCTGCTGGGATCTCTTCGGCAAGTCGGTGGGCCTGCCGGTGTGCGAACTGCTCGGCGGACGCACGGACGTGCCGCTGCCGCTGATCTCGTCGATCCACACGGGCGAGCCGGAGGAGATGCGCGCTCGCGTCGCCGACCACCGGGCCCGCGGCTACATGGGGCACTCGATCAAGATTGGCACCCATGACCGCGATGGCGGCCCCACGGTCGACGCCGAGCGCATCGTCGCCTGCCTGGCCGATCGGCAGCCGGGGGAGTGGTTCCTCGTCGACGCCAACACGGGTCTCACCCCCGAGACCGCGCGTCGACTTTTCAGCCTGCTGCCCGACGGCCTCGACTTCGTGCTCGAGTCGCCGTGCGCGACGTGGCGCGAGACGCTGGCGGTGCGCAGGGCGTCGCCCTACCCGCTCATCCTCGACGAGCTCGCGATGAACGACGACGACCTGATCCACTCGATCGAACTCGACGCCGCCGACGGTTTCGGGCTCAAGGTCACACCCGCGGGAGGTCTCACCGCGAGTCGCCGTCAGCGCGATATCGCGCGGGCCGCGGGCTACATCACGACCGTGCAGGACACGGTCGGATCGGACATTTCGTACGCGGCCATCGTGCACCTCGGCGCGACGGTGCCCGCCGAACTGCTGCGGTGCGTGCTGAAGCCCTCGGACATGGTGACGCTGACCACGGCGAAGTTCGAGCCGATCGAGGCCGACGGCGGCGTGCTGCCGCCGGAGCTGCCCGGGCTCGGGATCGAGGTCGACGAGTCGGTGCTGGGTGAGCCGGTCGCGAGCTGGGCGGTGCAACCAGCTGGTTGAGCGCAGGCCAAGGTCGCAGTCGAATCTGGCGGATCGGCGGCCTGAGGAAGCTCAGAGTCGGTAGTTTCGCCTTCGGCCTGCGGCCTCCGCTCAACCGCATACGAGGGGTCGCACCGCTACATGCCCAGCACGCCCATCGTGAGCCGGTCGGCGGCTGCGCGCAGTTTCTCGATGAAGCTGTGCACGTTCGCCGCTTTCATGCGCTGATCGAGCCCCGACACCGAGAGGATGCCGATGAGGTGATCTTCGCGGTCGCGCACGGGAATCGCGACCGCGAAGAGGCCCTCCTCGAGCTCGTTGTCGAGCGTGGCGTAGTCTTTGGCGCGAACGTCGGCGATCTCGCGCAGCAGCAGACCGCGGTCGGTGATGGTGAACGGGGTGAACGACTCGAGTTTCTCGGGCACCAGCGCCAGTATTTCCTGGTCGGGGAGGTTGGCGAGCAGCACCTTGCCCATGGCGCTGGCGTGCAGCGGCATGTTGCGGCCGATGTATCCCATAGCGGTCTGGAGCATGTACGAGCCGGCGGCTTCCGCGATGAGGTCGAGGCTCGCCGGCCCCGTCACGACGGAGTAGGCGGTGGCCTCGCTGAGCTCAGCGGCGAGGCGGTCGATGAAGGCCTGCACCTGCGGCTGCAGGTCGCGGTAGGGGTCGGCGATGCGGCCCAGCCTGGCGAGCTCGATGCCGAGGCTGAAGCGCCCCTCGCTGTTGATGAGCATGCCGGCGTGCGCGAGGCTGAGCAGCAGGCGGTAGGCCGTGGGGCGCGCGAGGCCGGTGCGCGTGGCTAACTCCGCGGCTGTTGCTCCCTCGGGATGGTTGCCGAGTTCTTTCAGCAGCGTCATGGCGCGCAGCACGGAGCGGTTCGTCAGCTCGGGGGTGGCTCCGTCGCTCCCCTGGGAATCGTCCGTCGAATCGTGTTCTGGTCGGTCTGGAATGCCTCATCACCTCTAGATCGCAGCGGTTCTCCCGACTATGATACCCGCCGAACCGTGAACAGGCAGTTCACCTGTGCTGCGGAGACGGCGATCTGGGCGCTCTCGCGGGCGCGAGTGAGGGCGTAGGTGCGGGTGCAGGTGCGGGATCGGCCCGCGCCTTCCCGCTTCAGAGCGCTGGGTGGGGCGTTGCGCTGATCCATCCCGCGGTTCAAACCCGCGGTATCTGGTGCTTGACACGCATCAATCGCCCGTGTGTAGCATCGTGCTCGTGATGAGATCATGACAAAGTTTGCCATTGAAAACTAGACTGGAGGCATGGCCACGATGAACATCTCTCTCAGTGACGACCTCAAGGCATTCGTCGACCGCGAAGTCGGAGCGGGTGCCTATACTTCGGCGAGTGAGTTCGTGAGGCAGCTCATTCGGGAGAAGCGGGAGGAGGTCGTCTTCAGGCAGAAGATTCTCGAGGGTGTGAGTTCGCCCACTGTTGAACAGGGCCGTGACGAGTTCTTTGCTGAGCTGTATCGGAGAGCCCGTGGAGAGCAGTAGCGGCAGGAGGGCCTACTGGAGGGAAGCCGCTCGCAGTGATGTCGGAGAGGCGCTGGACTGGTACCTGAGCGAGGGCGGGTCCGATCTCGCCACCCGGTTGGTTCGGGCGATCGACGAACTCGAGCGCTCTATCGCGTTGTTCCCGTCGATGGGATCGAGCAGGTATGCGATGAGAATTCGTGATGGGTCCTTGCGCTTTCGCAAGGTTGATGGTTTCCCCTACCTGATCTTCTACGCTGAGCACGATGAGGGTGTTCAGATTCTGCGCGTGCTGCACGAGAGTCGAGATATCCCTCAGCACATGAGATGAGTCGCCCCGCCCGGCCCCGCCCGGCCCCGCCCGGCTCACCCGAAGACGGCGAGCGGTGAGCCGAAGATCGTCTCGTCGGGCACGACGCCGAGCCCCGGTCCCTCCGGCAGACGGATGTGCCCGCCCTCCACGGAGACGCCGCCGCGCGGGTCGTAGTGGCCGTCGAGGAAGGGCTGAGCGATCCAGGCCCCCTCGTTGAGGCGCGGTTGCACGGTCGCGGCGATGTGCGCGCCGGCCGCGGCGATGATGTCGCCGCCCCACTCGTCGTCGCAGGTGTGGGGCAGCGACCAGGCCTCGCAGACATCGCGCACGATGCGGGTCTGGTGCAGGCCGCCGATGCGCGTGATCTTCATGCCGAAGCCGTTGGCGAGCCCCGAGCTCGCCGCCGTCATCACGGTGGACAGGTCGTCGGTCGCCTCGTCGAGGTAGATCGCGTGGTTGATCATGGGGCGGATCGCCCGGATCTCGTCGAGGGTGTTGCAGGGCTGCTCGATGATGAACGGGATGTTCTGGCACTCGCGGCTGAGGCGCAGTGTGTCGCGCGCCGTGAGGCCGCGGTTGCCGTCGACCGCGAGCCTCGCCCGGTCGCCGACCTTCTCCCTGACCTTGTGGGCGGTCTCGATGTCGACCTCGACGGGTCTGCCGCCGATCTTGATCTGCAGGCGCTGGTAACCCTCGGCGACGCGCTCGGCCGCGTGGTCGGCGACGACGTCGGGGTCGTCGATGGTGAGCGAGTAGTACGAGGGCACGCGCTCGGTGACGGCACCGCCGAGCAGGTCGGCGACGCGCACACCGTAGTGCTTGCCGGTGAGGTCGTGGGTTGCGATGTCGATGGCGGCCTTCGCCTGGTTGTGACCGCGCAGCAGGCTGTTCATGCGGCGGTGCAGCACGACGATCTGCGTGGGGTCGGCTCCGATGAGGCCGGGTGCCATTTCTAGCAGTGCCGCGTGGTCGCCCGCGGTGTGGTGGGCCTGGTATGTGGGTGCGACCGGTGAGACCTCCCCCCAGCCGACGAGGCCGTTGTCGGCCGTGATCTTGACGAGGGTGGTGGGCACGTCTGCGATCTTGCCCATCGACATGCGGTAGGTCCCGTTCTTCACGGGGTTGGAGTGCGCGTAGACGGCGATTTCGGAGATCTTCATCGGTGCTCCTTCGGGTGTGTTCTGGGCAGTGCGTTAGGCACTTCCGGGGTGGTTTCGGGTTGCGTGTGCTGTGGTGGACCGCCGATCGTGCCGTGGCGGCCGGTGGCAGGGCGGATGACGTTCAGAACGTGCCGGGATAGGCACCCCCGTCGATAAGCAGGTTTTGGCCGGTGATGTATCCGGCCTGTTCGGAGCAGAGGAAGGCGCAGGCTGCGCCGAACTCGGTGGCGGTGCCGAAGCGGCCGGCCGGGATCTCGGTGAGGTAGCTCTCCCGCACTTCTTCGGCGGAAGTACCTGTTTCGGCAGCGACCTTTTCCACCGTCGTGCTGAGACGGTCGGTGTCGAAGGTGCCCGGCAGCAGATTGTTGATCGTGACGTTGCGCGAGGCTAGGGCAGGCTGCCGTGCGAGGCCCGCGACGAAGCCCGTGAGGCCGCTGCGGGCACCGTTCGAGAGCCCGAGGATCGCTATCGGGGCTTTCACTGCCGAGGAGGTGATGTTCACAATGCGGCCGAAGCCTCGCTCTGCCATGCCGTCGACGGTTGCCCTGATGAGTTCGATGGGCGTCAGCATGTTCTGCTCCAGCGCCGCGTGCCACTCTCTGCGGCCCCAGTCGCGGAAGTTGCCGGTGGGAGGGCCGCCGGCGTTGTTCACGAGAATGTCGACCCGGGGTGCTGAAGCGAGCAGTCGCTCGCGTGTGTCGGCGGACGAGATGTCACCAGCGACTGTGCGTACTTCGATGACGACCTCGACCTTGGCGGCCGATGCGCGGATCGAATCTGCGGCCTGCTCCAGTACCTCTTCATTCCTGCCGTTGATGACGAGGTTGGAGCCCTGGACTGCCAGGGCTCGGGCGCATCCGAGGCCCAGCCCGCGACTTCCCGCGCACACGATCGCCCAGCGTCTTTCGATGTCAGAATTCTCGATGCCGTAGGTCATTTGGATCCTTCCACTGGAGGCCTGCCCGCGATCGGGAGTTGCGGTAGGAGGCGTAAGGTCTTGAAGGTTCAATCAATGAACAATATGTTCAAAATAGTGACGGCGGGTTTGGAAGTCAAGTCATTTTGCGACCGCAGTGTCGGAGCTCGATTCCAAGGGGGTGTGGACGAAACCAGATCCCGCTGTTGGCTCGCTAATTCCTCTATAGCAGCATCAATCAATTGAGTGCTTTTGACGTGTGAGATGCGTCATGTTTAATTCAAGACCTTGCGGCCTACTGCATGAGCTGTATGATCTGGATCGGGTTGCACCGGGCCGCGTAGGATCGCCCTGCAGCCACTGAGAACCGTTCGAATTCGAAGGAGCATCCGTGTCAGCGATCGACGAGCCGACGACCAGCACGCCAGCGATCGAGATCGTCGTCGGCAACCCGAAGGCCGCGTCACGCACGCGGCACGTCGCCGAGGAACTGGGTGCGCGCGTCTCCGAGATCACGGGGATCTCGCCGAACCCGACGATCGATCTCGCTGACCACGCCGACGAGATCTTCCGCTGGCCCTCCGAGACCATGGACGAACTCGGGGACCGTGTGCGCGGGGCCACGATCGCGATCTTCGCCTCTCCGACCTACAAGGCGAGCTACACGGGACTGCTCAAGGGGTTTCTCGACCGCAACCCCACCGACGGACTCGCGGGTGTCACCGCGATCCCGATCTTCACCATGGGGGCACCGAACCACGCCCTCGCCGTGGAGTTCACGCTGCGCCCGCTGCTCGTAGAACTCGGTGCGAGCCTGCCGACGCGGGGTCTCTCCTTCGAGACGCCGCGATACGACGAACTCGACGCGATTCTCGACGGGTGGATCGACCGGCACCGCGACGTGCTGGGTCGCCTGGGGGTGTAGTCGCGGTCGCGGTCGCGGTCGCGGTCGCGGTCGCGGTCGGCGTCGGCGTCGGCTAGCGGCGTGGATTCGACCAACGGCGTGCCGATTCGGTCGAAAACTCACGCCGTTGGTCGAATCCA
>JBKEBN010000051.1:0-3343 GCA_047973175.1 Leucobacter sp. | reverse complement strand
CGTGGATTCGAGTAACGGCGTGCCGGATCCCCACTTTCCTCACGCCGTTACTCGAATCCACGCCGCTAGCCGACGCGCCTAGCCGGCCTCACTCGTGGCTAGTCGCTGGCCGCTCGCCGGGCTCGCCGCTCGCCGCGCTGGCCGAAGCCGCTACTCGACGGTCTCGGCCTGATCCAGAATCTCCTGCGGAATCTCAACGCCCATGCGCTTCGCCGCATCGGGATTCACCACGTAGGTGAACTCCTTCGACACCTCGACGGGCATGGTCGCGGGATCAGCGCCGTCCTTGAGAATCGAGATCGCCATCTCGCCGGTCTGGTGCCCCAGAGCGGTGTAGTCGATACCGAGCGTTGCGATCGCGCCGCCCTCGACCGTGCCCGACTCGGCACCGATCACCGGAATCTTCTTCTCCTCGGCAACCTGAATGAGCGAGGAGATGCCGTTGACCACCATGTTGTCGGTGGGCACGTAGATGGAATCGACATCGCCGAGGGCCTCGGTGGCCTGCGGGATCTCGGTCGCATTGGTGACGGTCTTCGTGACGATCTCGAGGTCTAGACCCTTCGCCGCCTCCTCAGCGGCCTTCACCTGCACCTCGGAGTTCACCTCGCCCGAGGCGTACACGATGCCGACCGTCTTCGCGTCGGGCACGATCTGCTTGAGCAGTTCGAGCTGATCCTTGAGCGGTGCCATGTCACTGGTGCCGGTCACGTTGCCGCCCGGCTCCTCGTTCGAGGCGACGAGATCGGCCGAGACCGCATCGGTGACGGCGGTGAAGAGCACCGGCTTGTCGGTGATCGCCTGAGCCGCTGCCTGGGCCGCGGGGGTCGCGACCGCGAGTACGAGGTCGGTGTCGTCACTCGCGAAACTCTGCGCGATCGTCACCGCCACCGACTGCTCGCCGTTCGCGTTCTGCACGTCGAATTCCACAGTCTTGCCGTCTTCGTAGCCTGCATCGATGAACGCCTGCTTGAAGCCCTCGGTCGCGGCGTCGAGCGCCGGGTGCGGTGCGAGCTGGCTGATGCCGACCTTTACGGTTTCAAGGCCGCCGTCGGCACCGTCGGCGCCGTCGCCGCCCTCCTTCTCGGCCGATGACGAGCAGGCGCTGAGCGCGAGTGCAGCCACTGCCGCAATGCTCACAGCGGTGAGCGCGCGGCGGCGAAGCGAGGTCTGTCGCATGGTGTGTCGATCCTCCACGGGTCTCTACGTTCTATCCGTCGCGAACGACACCGCGACGTGCCGAAACATCGGCGCTGAACACACCGACTCCAGCAGATTAGCCCGCGGCCGGGCCAAGATCCCAAACGAACGTCAACTTGTGATCGAGTCGTTGCGATTCGGGATCGGCTGCCGCCGTGGGCGGCACCGCGGCCTGGGCGAACGCGATGCGTTCGTCTTTCAGGCCGCCACCTCTCGCTGCGCTCCGTAGGCTGGCACCCACGGTGCCACCGCGGCTTGCCAAAACGCGATGCGTTTTGTCTACGCCGCGCCACCGAACTCGCCGGTCGGCACAAGGATCGCACGAGCGAGCACCGCTTCGCGCATCATGAAGCCCATCACCGCCGGGGTCGCCTCGGGATCGACATCGATCGATTCCACGTCGAGCGCGTGCACCACGAACCAGTAGTGGTGCACCCCCGTTCCCTCGGGCGGGGCCGCTCCGGTGAAGGCCGGCTCGCGCTTCTCGTTCGGCATGGTGACCGCTCCCGTCGGCAGCACGGCGCTGCCGAGCGATCCAGTACCCGCCGGCAGCGAGGTCACCTCGAGCGGAATGTTCGCCACGGCCCAGTGCCAGAAACCCGAGCCCGTCGGCGCATCCGGGTCGAAGCAGGTAACCGCAAAACTCTTGGTGCCCGCCGGAAACCCCGACCAGCTCAGCTGCGGCGACTGGTTCGAACCGCCGGCATACTCCGCATACACCTCGGCGGGTAACGGCTCCCCGTCTTGAATATCGGCGCTCGTCAGCGTGAAGCTCGCGACCTCGGGCATGCCCGCGTACGGGTTCAGCGCACCTCGGCTGGGGTTCGACTGCGTCATTGCTCTCCCTCTCTGCTTGCTCTCTTTGCTCTGCCGGCATCGTCGCCTGCGGCGTCAGATCTGGTTGTGCCGGCTGTCTGCTTGTACTGTGCGTTCCCGCGCTTGTCGGCCGGTTGCGACCGCTCTTCTGCTGATCGACGTGGTGGATCAGCGAAGCCGGCCATGAACGTTCGAAAGCGGTCGTGCGCCTCAGCCTAGAGCTTCCTGGCCGCGGAGGCCAGCGCCTCCCGGATATACTGGGGAATCCGGCAATGAAGCGGCATGCCGGGCGAACGGAGTCAACATGGCTGTGTCAACCGGGTCGGAGCGCGCCCGCACCACCCTCGCTTTCCTGCGTCGCAAGATCACCACCGGCGAGTGGCCTGTCGGCAGCCGCATCCCGATCGAGCCAGAGCTCGCAGAGCAGACCGGCGTCGGCCGTTCGACCGTGCGAGAGGCCGTGCGATCCCTCGCCACCATGGGCATGCTCGAGACCCTGCCGGGCCGCGGCACCTACGTGCGATCGGCCGCACCCACCAGCACACTGCTCAACGAATTCCTCAGCGACTTCACCCTCGAAGAGATCCTCAGCTACCGCCGCGCCCTCAAGATCGAGGCCGCGCAGCAGGCCGCCCTGCACCGCACAGAAGAAGACGTCGCGGCGCTCGAGCGGGCCGCCGAAGAGGCGATCGGCTGCACGCACTGCCCAGTGCTCGGCTTCGCCGACGGCGAAGACAACGCCTTCGACAGCCGTTTCCACCGCCTCGTCTTCGACGCCGCCAAGAACCGCCTGCTCGCCGCGCTCTACGCCGGCACCAACGATCGCCTGCGCTCACCCGAGCACCGGGGTCGCCTCGCCAATCTCGCGACGGGTGCCGAGATCGAGCAGGATCACGCCCGCGTGCTCGACGCCATTCGTCGCCGCGACTTCATCGACGCCGTGCACGCCATGGTCGAGCATGTCGACCACGACCTGGTCATCGTCACCGAGCAGCACGAGGTGCTGCCCCCGCTCGCGCGCACGCCCGAGCAGCAGCAGCGCATCGACGACGCTCGCGCGCTCCACGACGAAGTGCTCGAGGCGGCGCACGACGAGGAACTCGAAGCGCTTGCGGCCGAGCGAGAGGCCAACGCGGCGAAGGTGTGAGTCGGGGATCGCCGATCCCGCGCTGCGCAGCTATCGCTATACCGCCGACCCTTGGGGCGCGCCGTGCCTGGATTGCGCCGATCCTGGGTCAGGTCGGCCTTGGATCAGCCCGGCCCTGGGTCGGGCCGGCTCCGGATCGAGCTTGCGGTGTCGGCCAGCGGCGTGGATTCGACTAACTGC
>JBKEBN010000188.1:0-2706 GCA_047973175.1 Leucobacter sp. | reverse complement strand
CGAGGGGCCGTCCGGACCGCCGGGAGGGCCCGCCGGGGGCGCGCTCGCGCCGGAGGGTCCGTCGGAGGGAAGAGACGACGGCACGTCGACGTGTCCGTCGGGTGTTCCGCCGCCCGCGGCGGGCGCACCGCCGTTGCTGCCGAAACCGCCGGAAGGCGCACCGCCGCCGGGAGTCCCGCCGCCCGCGGGCGAGGCGCAGACGGCCATGCTGCGGCAGTACATCGACGCCTCCCGCGACTACGCCGAGCAGTTCCCCCAGCTGGCGCAGCTGCCCACCGCGTTTCGCGTCGACCCCCTGCCGGCATACATGGGCCTGCAGCAGGCGTATGCGTTGCCCGTCTACGCAGACCTGCCCTCGAACGGTCTCGTCTACGGCGTCGGCGGCGACGAGCTGTCGCGCCTCACCGTGTCGTGGGAGGGCCTCACGGGCTTCGTCGTGGCGGGCGCCCGCGGCAGCGGTCGTTCGACGGTGCTCGCCTCGCTCCTGCACCAGCTGCACGCGGCGGACAGGCCGACGCTCGTGGTCGCGCCGCGATCCTCGGTGCTGACCGAGCTCGCCGAGGCCGAGGGCATCCGGGTACTCGACGACGCCTCGCTCGAGGCGAGCGCCTTCACCGAGATCGTCGACGAGACCGAGCGATCCTGGCAGGTTCGCTACGCTGCGCAAACTGACGAAGGTGAGCTCGCCGGGCAGGCGGGCGGGCGCCACGGGGTGATGCCCGCGGCGCCCCCGGTGACGCTCGTCATCGACGACGCAGAGACAATGAAGCAGACACCTATCGAATTCGGCATCACCGGCGCAGCTTCACGCGTCTCCATCGCCGTCGCGGTCGAGTCTGAGGCCGCCTCGTCGCTCTTCAGCGGCGCATTCACCCAGGCAAAACGCCACCGGCAGGGCATCGTACTGACGCCGATGAACCCGATGATAGGTACCACGCTATTCGGCGCACAGATCCCAAAGTTTATGATCGGCGGCCGATCAGCGGGCAGCGGGGTATCACACCTCGACGGGCTGTGGGTTCCGATCCGAGCGACGGATGTGAGGCAGTGATGCACACGAGAGCACTATCGAGCCGCGCCCTGTGCGCATACTGCGGGGCGGGCGCGCGCCCAAACGCTATGTACTGCATGAGCTGCGGGCAGATCGTAACAGTGCCGCGGCAGTCGGCAAGCGCCCACACCTCGGCGCAGCTCTTCCCACCGCAGCAGCCCGCCGACCCGACACCGAATCCCTCGTTGCAGCAATACCTGCCGCAACACTACCTACCGCCGATGCCGAGCACCGCTGCAACCGCCTCGTCGCCTCGCGCAGCCGCCTTGCCGCCCACCGCAGTGCCGCCTCCGCTCCCGCGCCTCTCCGGTCACTCCGACGCCGACGCGCAGGTGGTCGAGTTTGCCCTGCTCTCAGGGCAGCGCGCTCGCATCCACGGAACAACGGTGCTCGGGCGCATGCCCGAGGCCACCGCCCGCAACGCGGGAGCCCAGGCGATCGCGATCCCCGACGACACCAAGTCGATCTCGCGCGCACACGCGATCATCGAACGGCAGGGCCAGGCAGTTACCATCAGCGACGCCGGATCGGCCAACGGCTCAGTGATCGAACGCGACGGCACGGCAATCGAGATCGCGGAAGGGCAAGAGATCTCGCTGCGTGACGGCGACCGCATCTGGCTCGGCGACGTACCGCTCGACGTGCATATCAGCCGGCCCACAAAGGAGGCGAGCCAATGACCTCGAAAAACCCCGACATCGAAACCCGTCTGCGTGCCCACCCAGGCATCGCAATGCGGCGATCCCCCGCCCTGCTCTGCGTCGGGGCGGCCGCCGCCGCAATCATCCTGCTCGCCTGGGTGTTGCTGCTCGTGAACGCCGCCGAGCTCACGCAGCAGTTCTCCGAGCACCAAGAGACAGCTGTCACGCTCAATCAGCGAGTCGGCTCGCGCTTCGGAGTGCTGATCGGTGCGATCGCACTGCCGGTGTTCGCGCTTCTGCCGCTGCTGCTCGCCTGGTTTTTCTCGAAGCGCTACTACCGCCGTGACACCGGCACCAGGGTCCGCCGCGGTTACCGCGGCATCTTTCCCGGCACCTCCGCGCAGGGCGAAGAATTCCAGCGGCTCGCCCGCACCCGGGATGCGAAGATCATCGGCCCGATGAACCCGGGA
Source organism: Leucobacter sp. (assembly GCA_047973175.1). Lineage (GTDB taxonomy): Bacteria > Actinomycetota > Actinomycetes > Actinomycetales > Microbacteriaceae > Leucobacter. The sequence goes on along the minus strand of JBKEBN010000188.1, from coordinate 544 downwards.
GTCGAGCGCGGCAACCTGATCGTCGAGGCATGGGCGGCGCGCGAAGACGAAGTCGGGTATGTGGGAACCTTCGCCTTCGATCTGCGCGAAGATCCTGGCTGGGAAATAGTGGAGTTCGCAGGGCCCCACTTCGACGACTACGAGCAGATCTTCGGGGCGCGAGCACGCGAAGCGAAACACGCTCAGGAGAAACAAGCATGATCGATGAACAGCACCCTTCAGCGACGAGATTCGCGTCGCGAGACTACCGTGTGAGCGCCGAGCGCCGACGACGCGCGGTGCGCGCACGACGCACTGTCACCGTCGTCTCGCTAGCACTGATCGCCTTGGCGGTGCTCGCCTGGGTGTTCTTCCCTCCCGGCGAAGGCACGCGCGTGAGTCTCAGCTCTGCGGCAATAGTGCTCGCAATCCTCGCTGTGCTTATGCTGCTGCGGCTCGTGCTGCTCTCACGCAAGGCCGACCGCTTCGTGGCGGCAGATGGTGCCATGCTGCAGCTCTCGCCGCAGGGCATCCAGATCGCGGGCGATACGCACCTCCCCTGGCA
>JBKEBN010000142.1:0-5483 GCA_047973175.1 Leucobacter sp. | reverse complement strand
CGTGTTGATGCCTTTCGAGTGGGTTGTAGGAGATTCCTCGAAGGATCACACGGTGACCGCGTCCACGTTCTCCGACGTGCTGGCCACCGTGCGCTACACCACTTTACGGGGCACTACTGTCATCTGGTCGAGGATGGACTCCAATCGGCAAAGGTGCTCGCCGAGGGAAACCACCGGATGTGTGCTCAGATAGAGCCTATTTGCGAGAACACTTGCCTCCGCGCGATCTGCGATAAACCGGCGGAAACGCCAGTACACCAGATCCACCGCGTATTCAGGATCGATTGAAACACTTGTCAATACCGCGGTGTCGAAGGGATGCAATCGAAACTCAGTCAGTGCCGGAAGTACTGCAACGTCTCCCCGGGAGAGCGGGATCTCCCAGGCATGAAAGCCCAGCAAGACCTTTCCCAATCGAACGACGAGAAGATTGGCATGGGGTTGAGTGGAATGTTGGGGCGCTTGAATGACAAGTCTTCGGGCGATCAGCGGAACAGCAGGATCAATGGCTCGGCTCCGATATCAGTGAAGAAGGACGCCGAAGCGGCGATTGACGGTTCGCCGCCGATCGGCGTCTTTCCTCCACACCGTTCTAGCCCAGAGGTGTGGATCTCTTTGCATGAACACGGTCTGAGATGGTCTGCATGACCTTGGTGTCGGCGAGGGTGGTGGTGTCGCCGATTTCCTGGCCCTCCGCGAGTTGTTTGAGGATGCGGCGCACGATCTTGCCGGAGCGGGTCTTGGGGAGCTCGCTCACGACGTAGATGTTTCGGGGGCGGGCGATCGCGCCGATCTGGGCCGCGACGTGTTTCTTCAACTCGGCCTCCGCATCTTCCTCGGCGAGGAGGTGCTGCTGGCTTTTCAGTACGCAGTACGCGACGACTGCTTGGCCGGTGGTCTCGTCGTCGGCTCCGACGACGGCCGCCTCGGCGACGGCGTGGTGCTCGACGAGCGCGGATTCGATCTCGGCCGTCGAGAGGCGGTGGCCCGACACGTTCATGACGTCGTCGACGCGGCCGAGCAGCCAGATGTCGCCGTTATCGTCGTAGCGGGCTCCGTCGCCGGCGAAGTACTGGTCGTCGAACTTCGTCCAGTAGGTGTCGATGAAGCGCTGATCGTCGCCCCAGATGGTGCGCACCATTGACGGCCACGGCCGCTGCATCACGAGCAGGCCGCCCTGCCCGTGATCCACCTGCTCGCCCTGCTCGCCCACGACGGTGGCGGTGATCCCGGGCTGCGGCACCTGCGCGCTTCCGGGCTTGAGGCTCGTGAGACCGGGCATCGGGGCGATCATGATCGCGCCGGTCTCGGTCTGCCACCAGGTATCGACGATGGGTGCGGCGCCCGCGCCGATGACGTCGCGGTACCAGCGCCACGCCTCGGGGTTGATGGGCTCGCCCACGCTGCCGAGCACCCGGATCGACGACAGATCGTACTGCTCGGGCACCTGCCGGCCCACCTTCATGCAGGCGCGGATCGCGGTGGGGGCGGTGTAGAAGATGGTGACGCCGTACTTCTGGATGATCGACCACCACCGGCCCCAATCGGGCGTGTCGGGCGTGCCCTCGTACATCACCTGCGTCGCGCCGTTGGCGAGCGGCCCGTACACGACGTAGCTGTGGCCCGTGATCCAGCCCACATCGGCGGTGCACCAGTAGACGTCGGTGTCGGGCTTGAGGTCGAACACGTCTCGATGCGTGGCCGCGGCCTGCGTGAGATAGCCGCCGGAGGTGTGCAGGATGCCCTTGGGTTTGCCCGTGGTGCCCGAGGTGTACAGGATGAACAGCGGATTCTCGGCCGGGAAGCCCTGCGCCTCGTGCTCGCCGTCGAACGCGGTGATCTCCTCGTGCCACCACAGATCGCGACCCTCCTGCATCGCGATCTCGTTGCCACCGCGCTGCACCACGAGCACCCGCTCCACCGAGAGCGGCGTGCCGGTGTCGAGCTCGAGGGCGTCGTCCACGGTCGGCTTCAGCGCCGAGACGCGGCCCTTGCGGTAGCCTCCGTCGGCCGTGATCACGAGCTCGGCCTGCGCATCGTCGATGCGGGCGCGCAGGCTCTCGGCGCTGAAACCGCCGAACACCACCGAGTGGGCGGCTCCGAGTCGCGCGACGGCGAGCATCGCGATCACGGTCTCCGGGATCATCGGCATGTAGATCGCCACCCGGTCGCCCGCGGACACGCCCAGCGAGGTGAGCATGTTCGCGGCCCGCTTCACCTCGTGGGTCAGCTCGGCGTAGGTGAGCGTGCGCGTGTCGCCGGGCTCGCCCTCGAAGTGGATCGCGACGCGATCTCCCGCGCCCGCCGCCACGTGCCGGTCGAGGCAGTTCGCCGCCACGTTGAGCTCGCCGTCGGCGAACCACTTCGCGAACGGCGGGTTCGACCAGTCGAGGATCTCCGTGAACGGCTTCGACCACTTGAGCTGCCGCGCGCGATCGGCCCAGTAGGCCTCCGGATCCTGCGCCGCGTGCCAGTACACGGCCGGATCGTTCACGTTCGCCTGCGCCCGGAACTCCGCCGACGGCGGGTACACCTCCGGCTCGTCGCCGTGCTGCAGAGGATGGCTCTCGATAGTGTCGTTCTGTTCAGTCATGGGTGGCGGTACTCCTCTTCGAGTGGAAACTGTTTAGGCCCTGCATGGAGGGCACATACGCGGAACGACGGAGTGCCGTAGTAGCAAGATGACGACGGTGGTGGGGTCGATGTCGACCCCACCACCGGTGAAGACGCTCAGGAGGTTGCGCGGCGTGCGAGGTTGAAGAACCTGATGTTTTGGTACTCCTCGAGGCCTTCGGCACTGCCTTCGCGTCCGAGGCCAGACTGCTTCACGCCACCGAAGGGCGCCGAAGCGTTCGACGGAACCCCCTGGTTGATCCCGACGAGACCGGTTTCAAGTGCCTCAGCGACGTTCAGCGCTCGGTCGAGGTTCTCTGTGAAGACGTACCCCGCGAGACCGAACTCGGTGTCGTTGGCGCGTGCGATCCCTTCATCCTGAGTCGAGAAGCGCTGGATCGCGGCGATCGGGCCGAAGATCTCGACGTTCGCCACGCGCGCCGTCGCCGGCACCCGGTCGAGCGCCGTCGGTGCGAAGAAGTGACCGGGGCCGTCGAAGGTCGCGCCGCCGGCGCGCAGTTCGGCGCCTCCGGCAAGTGCTTCCTCCGTCAGCGCCTGCATCTCCGTGACTGCCCGGTCGTCGATGAGCGGACCGACGACAGTGTCTGCGGCGAAGCCGTTGCCCACGGGTGAGGAGGCGATCTTCTCGCTAAAGGCTTCGACAAACTCGTCGGCGATACCGTCCTGCACGTAGATACGGTTTGCAGCGATGCACGACTGCCCGCCGTTGCGCAGCTTCGCTGCGAAGACGCCTTCGACGGCTCGGTCAAGATCCGCATCATCGAACACGAGTAGAGGTCCATTTCCTCCGAGCTCCATGGAGGTGCGCAGCACTCCATCGCTGGCGATCTTCAGCAGTTGCTTGCCGACAGGAGTGGAGCCGGTGAACGACACCTTGCGTGCCCGTGGGTCGCGCAACACGGCGTCGCTAAAGCTGCTGGAGCTCGAGGTGGTGACGACCTGGATCAGTTCGCTCGGGATGCCTGCCTGGCGTGCGAGCTCAACCACGAAGTAGGTGGTCAGCGGCGTAAGGGTCGCCGGCTTGACAATGACCGGGCAGCCGGCTGCGAGCGCAGGAGCGATCTTTCGGGTCGCCATAGCGAGAGGGAAATTCCAGGGCGTGATCAGCACAGCCAGTCCGACAGGCGAGCGCTTGATGAGCAGACTGGCTCCGCCGTCGGGGACATCACGGAACCCGCCACCGGGGCGCACGATCTCCTCGGCGTACAGTCGAACGAAATCGGACCCGTACTTGATCTCTCCTCGGGCCTCGGCGAGAGTCTTGCCCATCTCGCGCGTGATGAGGTGCGCGAGCTGCTCGGTGTTCTCGATGATGAGGTCGTACCAGTTGCGAAGCAGCGTTGCGCGGTGGCGGGCGGTCGTCTTTGCCCATGCCTTGCCGGCGGCATCGGCGGTGGCTACGGCCTCGATCGCAGCTTCGGCGCTAACGTCGGGGACGTTCGCGATCTGCTCGCCGGTCGCGGGATCCTGCACTGCGATGCCCTCGTTCGGGAGGCCGAGGCCGGCGATCACCGAATCGGCGAGTGCGATCCCATTCGGGTCGGCTTCGAGTAGTTCAGAAGCGGGGCGGGTGGTGAAATGTGTGGTCATCGCTGGGTGGCCTCCGAGATCGCGTGGTCAATTGCTGAGATGTAGGTTGTGAGTTCATCGTCAGTAACAATGAAGGGCGGGCTGATCTGCAGGGTGTTGCCGCGCAGCGGGCGCGAGATGTAGCCCAGATCGACCAGATCGTCCGAAACGTGTTCGACAGAAAGATGATCGGCAAGGGTGACACCACCCAGGAAGCCGGCCACGCGTACGTCAACGACACCCTCTTGCCGGTCGTTCAGAGCGTCGAGTTCGTTGCGCAACAACAGTTCGAGATCGTTGACGCGCGGCAGCAAGGCGTCGCGCTCAAGCAGGTCGAGGTTCGCCATTGCGACCGCGGCTGCTGTCGCGTGCCCAGCATATGTTGCCCCCTGGCGCAGGATCGGGGTGTCCGGCGCATCGATGTAGAACGGCTCCCAGATGCGCGGAGAGATCAGCACGCCCCCCAGCGGGGCGTAGCCGGAAGTCACCCCCTTCGCGAAGGTGAGCATGTCAGGCTCGATGCCGTAGCGCTCGGCGGCAAACATCGTACCCGTGCGACCGAAGCCCGTGATGACCTCATCGAGCACGAGCAGGATGTCGTTGTCTCGGCAGATCTCCTGGAGTCCCTCGAGATAGCCCGGGGCCGGAGGATTGACTCCGCCAGTGCCTTGAATAGGCTCGGTGAAGATCGCGGCGATGTTCTCGGGGCCGATCTCTGAGACGACGTGGCGGACTTGCTCGAGGTCGTTGAACGAGATGCGGGCGGTTTCTGGAACGAGTGAGTCGGTGCCGAAACCTTCGCGGTTGAACTCAAGGCCAGCGATGCTGGTGCCGTAGGCGTGCAGGCCGTGGTAGGAGAATTCACGGCTGAGGATTACCTGCTTCTCGGGGCGACCGGCGAGCTGCCAGTGGCGGCGGGCCAGCTTGCAGGCGACGTCGATAGCGTCGGATCCACCGGAATTCAGGATGACCTTGGCGTTCTCGATCGGGGCGAGCTTCGACAGTCGCTCGCCCAGCGCGAGTGCCTGGTCGTTGGAGTAGCGGGCGAAGATGTGGTAAGTCTCGAGCTTCTTCATCTGCTCGAACGCCGCCTCGGCGAGCTCGATGCGCGAGTGCCCGACGTTGGCGTGCCACAGGCCGGCGGTGCCGTCGAAGAGCCGCTGCCCTTCGTTCGTGTAGACGTACGACCCCTCGCCCCGGTCGATTACGAGCTGCCGACCGAGCACCGTCGGCACATGAGCCTGTGCGGGCCAAAGCGCGGGCCCGGTAAGCAGCCGGGA
>JBKEBN010000043.1:0-9604 GCA_047973175.1 Leucobacter sp. | reverse complement strand
GGGTCGCGTTCGGGTTCCGCTCGACCGACGCGTTAATCGGCCTTGCGATGCTCACCCACGGCGGTCACCGGCCCCGGCTCCCCGGGCGATGACCCACGGATACGTCACAAGAGCCGGTTTTACCCGCATATCCCGCCAGGGAACCCCCGCACCGACCCACCCCGGCGCTCCACGGAAGGTCGGACTCGGTAGTTTCGACTCCGCTGCGCTTCGCTCAACCACCTAAACCAGCTGGCTGAGCACGAAGTGATCAGTGTCCCATGCCAAGGCCCCCGTCGACCGGGATCACCGCGCCCAAGATGTAGGCGGCGTCATCGCCGGCGAGGAACGACGCGGCTCCAGCGATCTCGGCGACCTGCCCGAAGCGGCCGGCCGGAATCGACGACAGGTACTGCTTCTGCTGCTCCTCGGGCAGTGCGGCCGTCATGTCAGTCTCGATAAAGCCGGGGGCGATGACGTTCGCGGTGATCCCGCGTGAGCCGAGTTCGCGCGTCAGCGAGCGGGCGAAGCCGACGAGCGCCGCCTTCGACGAGGAGTAGTTGATCTGGCCGGGCGATCCATACAGCCCGACGACCGAGGAGATCAGGATCACGCGCCCGAAGCGGCCGCGAAGCAGCCCCTTGGCGGCGCGCTTCACCACGCGGAAGGTGCCGGTCAGGTTGGTGTCGATGACCTCGGTGAACTCCTCCTCGCTCATGCGCAGCAGCAGCGTGTCGCGGGTGATGCCGGCGTTCGCGACGACGACCTCGACGGGGCCGAGCTGGGCCTCGATCTCGGTGAAGGCGGCGTCGATGGAGGCGGCGTCGGTCATCTCGGCGCGCACCGTGAGCGAGCCCTCGGGGCCCTCGCCAGAGCGGGAGGTGACGGCCACGCGGTGACCGTCGGCGATCATGCGCTCGGCGATGGCGTAGCCGATGCCGCGGTTGCCTCCGGTGACGAGTACGGTGCGCGAGGTTGTCATGGCAGATTCCTTCCAGTGTTCACGTGTCTTCAGCGTTCACGTGCCGTGTCACTTTCGGTGGTGACAGCAGCTCCCAGCCTAAACGGCGTACGCTGGTCTGGTACGAAGAAGGGGCGCATGGCGAAGAGTTTCAGCGTGACATCGGCGGGAGTCAACCCCACCGAGGATCGCGCGCACCGCATGCGCATGTATTTCTTCGCGATGACGCTGCGCGTGCTCTGCGTGGTGTCACTGTTCTGGGTGCGCGGCTGGTGGGTGCTGATCGTCGCTGCCGGGGCCATCTTCCTGCCCTGGTTCGCCGTGATGGTGGGCAACGCCGTTGCCCACGGCGGCGAAGAGGCCCCGCAGGCACCCGAGCCGCTGCAGCTCGGCAGCGTCGAGAGCGAGCAAGCGGAGCCGACGGTGTCGGCCTCCGAGACGCTGCTCGTGGTTGACGTCGAACCCGTGCGGCGGGCCCCGGAAAGCTCCGAGGGAGCGAGCACCGTCGGTTTCGACGGCCCCGATCCCGAGACGGCCGGCCCCGATACCGCCGCGAGCGACGGAGACCCGGCGTGACGGCCTCGGCCTCGATCACCCTGCTCGGCGACCGACCCGCACAGCGCTTCGAGTGCTCGCGGGCGGGCTGCCGCGAGGCGGCCGAGTGGGCGCTGGTGTGGCGCAACCCGCGCATTCACAGCGAGGATCGCCGCAAGACCTGGCTCGCCTGCGCCGAGCACCTGGAGACGCTGCGCGCCTTCCTCGCGGATCGCGGATTCCCGCTCGAGGTGCGGTCGGTGGGTGAGCTGGATGACTGAGCAGCCTGAGGCGGCGGAGCAGCCGGAGCAGGAGCGCGGCGTCGGCTGGAGTTTTCTCCGTTCGCGGCGCTGGATCGGGTACTACGCGATGCTCCTGATCTTCGCGATCGCGTGCGTTCTCCTCGGCAACTGGCAGTTCGATCGGCGGGCGGAGGCGCGAGCCGAGATCGAGCGGATCGACACGAACTACGACGCGCCCGCGGTTCCGCTGCACGAAGAGCTCTCGGTGGACGAACCCTCCAGCGGCTTCGACGAGGACACGCAGAAGTGGCGCACGGTCGAGGTCGTCGGTGAATATGTGGGCGAGCCCGTGCTCGCGCGCAACCGACCCGGCCCGAGCGGAGTGGGGTCGAACCTGATTCAGGGCCTGCGTGACGGGAGCGGCGAGGTGTTCTTCATCGACCGCGGTTGGGTACCCGTCGACGGTGCCGAAGCCGAGGCAGAAACCCTCGACCTGGCGAGTCTGCCGGCAGCGCCGAGCGGCGAAGTGCGGGTGGAGGCGCGGCTGCGAGCGAGCGAGCCGGAGATCGCCGGCCGGTCGAGCGTCGGGCGCACCGTGGGCAGCATCCACCTTCCCGAGGTCGCGCGGCTCGCGGGGGTCGCCGACGAGGCGTTCACCGGCGCGTACGGCATGCTCATCTCGGAGACTCCGGCCGGCGAGCACGGAGTGCTGCCCGAGAAGCCCGAGCGCGACGAGGGGCCGCACCTCTCCTATGCGCTACAGTGGTACATCTTCATCGCAATAGCGGTGATCGGCGTGGCCTACGCGGCGAGGCGGGAGTATCGCGGCCTGAACGCGGGCAGCGAGACGGTGCGCGAGCAGGATCGCCGCAGCGCCGTACGCAAAGATCGTCGCGGCCGAAGCGATGCCGAAGAGGAGGACGCACTACTCGATGCGTGATGTCACGAAGCGTGCTCTGCTGAGCACCGCGGTCCTGCTGTGCGGTGCCCTGCTGCTCACCGGCTGCTCCTCCGGTCCCGATGCGGAGGCGACGCGAGATGCGTTCACCGAGGTAACCGAGGCCCCGGAGAATCTGGACGGCCCGGACGACGCCACCGAGTACGACGCCGAGTTGCACCCCGATCCGATCGTGGAGCCGCTCGAGTGCAAGCCCTACCTGGTGGTGACCGGCAGAGGCACATCCGAACCCACGAAGGGGCAGTTGCTCTCCCCCGTCGCCCGGTCGATCGCAGAGGCGCGCCCGGATGAGGTGCAGACGCTCGACCTCGACTATCCCGCCAACACCGACGTGCGCGGCGGCGGCACGCAGGGTGCGCGCGTGCTCGTCGACACGCTCAACGTGCAGACCGAGGAGTGCCCGGAGCAGCGTTTCGTGCTGCTCGGCTACTCGCAGGGTGCTCTCGTGATCGGCGACGCGCTCTCCGACCCCGAGGTGCGGGTCGTGGGCGAACTCGTGGGTGAGGTGAGCCAGGAGGCGCTGGATCGCATTCTCGCGGTCGTGTTCTACGGAGACCCGCGCTTCGTCGGCACCGAGAAGTTCGCGTTCGGCGACTACGACCCGGGGCTGAACGGTATTCTGCCCCGCCCGCCGGGGGCGCTCGACGGCGTCGCCGATCGCCTGCGCGACTACTGCGTCGCCGGAGACTTCGTGTGCCAGAGCACCCTCGAGGTCACCGAAGAGCCCCACATGTACTACTTCACGAACGGTATGCAGCACGACGGGGCCGCGTTTGTGATCACCAGGCTCGATCCACCGCAGAAGAAGGCGGACGACGAGGAGAAGAAGGCATCAGAAGACTCGCGAGACGGGGAGCCGGACTCCCCCGATGCCGAGTAGCCGACAGCCGTTCGACGACCCTTGCCGGGTTGCGCAGGAGCGTTGTCGGGCGGTGCTGCTGTCGCCGGCGACCGTTGCCGAGCGGTTCGCCGCAGCCGTAGAGTCGGGGTGGAGCGCCGTCGCCGCAGAGGGCGCAGCTAGGAGGATCCCGTGTCGAACAAGTATGAGCACCTCTTCGTGAAGAACATGCCGGTGTGCGGTCCCGATGACTTCAACAACGAGGGCGAAGCCGCCGAGCTCGACCCGCCCAAGAACCTCGGCGAAGCGAACTGGATGCTCCACGCGGGGCTCGTGCCCGAGGCGAAGGTCAACATGACCCAGATCTGGATCCACGAGACCGAGGTGCCCGAGCTGTGGGTGGTGCCGCACGTGCACGACTACGACGAGATTCTCATCTGGAGCGGCGGCGATCCCGACAACCCGCACGATCTCGGGGCCGAGATCTACATGGACATCGAGGGCGAGCGGCACATCATCACCACCTCGGGCTGCGTGTACATTCCCGCGGGCGTCGAGCACTGCCCGCTCGGCTTCAACCGCGTCGACCGCCCCTTCCGCTTCAGCGCGCTGTCGCTCGCGCCGCACTACGTCTCCGACCGCGAGGAGCGCGCTGCGGAGCGGGCGAAGGCTTCGCTCGAGCAGTAGCCGGGGCGGCTCCCCGCAGCGCCGCTCTCGCTGTCCTCGCTGACCTCCGAGAATTTACGATATCGTAGTCAAGGACTGTTCTTTACCTTTTCGTAAATTTGGGGTGCAATGCAGGCGATCATCGGTTCCCCCGCGGACCTGGGCAATCTCATCAGGTACGTGCGCAAGCGGCACGGCCTTACTCAGCGCGAACTCGCGGAGAGGCTCGGAGTGACCCACCGGTGGCTATCCGAACTCGAATCGGGCAAGGGCAAGCAGGCGAACAATCGCTACTTCGAGGTGCTGCGCTTGCTCGGCATCGAACTCACCGCGAGCGTCCCCGATGTCTGAACCGCTCACCGTACGTCTCTAGAATGATCGGGTGATGACGAGCCGAAGCTCCTCGGGAGAGACCCCAACGGGACCGCGAGCCGCGGTGCGCCGCTTCGTCGAGAAGACGTGGTTTCAGCGCTCCATCGTCGGGCTGATCGTGTTCAACGCGGTGATTCTCGGGCTCGAAACCTATCCCGCGATCATGCTGAACTACGGCGCGGCACTGAAGATGATCAACGCCGTCGTCATCGCGATCTTCGTGCTCGAACTGCTGCTGCGCATCTACGCGTACGGCTGGAACTACTTTCGCGACGGCTGGAACATCTTCGACTTCGTCGTGGTCGCCGCGGCGCTCGTGCCCGCGAACAGCGCGAGCGGAGCGTTGCGCCTGCTCCGACTGCTGCGCGTCTTCCGGCTGCTGTCGGCGGTGCGCTCGATGCGCGTCGTCGTGGGCGCGCTCGCGGCGTCGATTCCCGGCATCATGTCGATGGGCGCGCTCTTCCTCATGGTGCTGTACGTCTTCGCGATCGCCTCGACCACGCTCTTCGCGCCGCTCGATCCCGAGAACTACGGCAACCTGGGGCTGACGTTCTCGTCGCTTTACCGCATCGTCATCGGCGACGGGTGGGGCGACGTGGTTGTGCCACTGGCCACGGGTCACCCGTGGATCTGGGCCTACTTCATCGTCTTCTCACTCATCGGGGCGGTCGTGCTGCTCAACCTCTTCGTGGCCGTGGTCGTCGAGGGCATGAACCGCATGCAGACCGAGGAGCTCGAGGGCGGCCGCGAGGAGGAGGTCGAGCACACGCAGCTGATTCTCACCGAGCTGCGCGAGCTTCGGGATCAGGTGGCCCGCCTGGAGGCGCGCCAGGCAGGGAACCCTTGACGGGCTTGCCCAGATGTCCTGACGCTACTGCGCGGTGGCGGGGCAGCTGTGCGAGGAGGGGAGATCTCAGGGTGCAGAGTAGCTGACCTGCAGGCGGTCGGCTGCGGCGCGCAGGCGTTTGTCGCGTGTCCAAAGCAGCACCCCGGGGGTCACGCGCGTAGCAGCGAGCAGGTGAGCGTCGACGACGCTCAGGCCGGTCCCCCACAGGCGGGAACCATTGAGAAAGGCCAAGAGCTCAAGGTGTGACACCGGGCGCAAGGTGCGAAGGCCACCGAGCGAGAACAAGAAATCATCGCGTTTGCGAAGACTCCCGAGTGCGAGCTCTTGAATGACGAACGGGTGCGTGCACACCTCGTCGCTCTCGAGAAGATCTCGAAGCTCTTGATCTCCCAGGTGGAGGTGGTCGATCCAGATCGAAGTATCGACGAGGATCATGCCGCGGCTGCCCGATCCCGAGGCGCCGCCTCAGCGCCGGGATCGCTGCCGCCGAGCGCGCTGAGCCGACGGCCGTGCTCGAGCCGTACGAGGGTCTCGAGACCCGAACGCAGAAGAGCGGAGGTCTCGGTGATTCCGGTGAGTTCGACGGCTTCTTCGAACAGCGCGTCGTCAATCGTGATTGTGGTTCGCATCGTATCCTCCCCCGCATCAAAATAGACATCGATGATGCTGTCTACGATGCTACACCCGGAACGCTACGCCAGTTCGATCAGCTCCAGGTAGTCCTTCGCCCAGTGGTCTTCGGTGGCCTCGGGCATGATGAGCACGCGCTCGGGATCCAGAGCCTCGACCGCACCCGCGTCGTGCGAGACCAGCACGACCGCACCCGAGAAGTGGGCGAGCGCGTCGAGAATCTCGGCGCGGCTCGCGGGGTCGAGGTTGTTGGTGGGCTCGTCGAGCAGCAGCACGTTGGCGCTCGACACCACGAGCATCGCGAGTGCGAGGCGCGTCTTCTCTCCGCCGGAGAGCACCCCGGCAGGCTTGTGCACGTCGTCGCCCGTGAACAGGAACGATCCCAGCACCTTGCGGGCCTCGGTCTCGGTGAGGTGCTGCGACACCGACACCATGTTCTCCAGCACGCTGCGGCCGACCTCGAGCGTCTCGTGCTCCTGCGCGTAGTACCCGACCTTCAGGCCGTGACCCGCGATGATCTCACCGGTGTCCGCCTCGTCGACCTGCGCGAGCAGGCGCAGCAGCGTCGTCTTGCCGGCACCGTTCAGCCCGAGCACCACGACGCGCGATCCGCGGTCGATCGCGAGATCCACCCCCGCGAAGATCTCGAGCGAGCCGTACGACTTCGAAAGACCCTGTGCCATGAGCGGGGTCTTGCCGCAGGGCGCGGGATCGGGGAAGCGCAGCTTGGCGACGCGATCCACCTGGCGCACCTCGTCGAGGCCCGACAGCATCTTCTCGGCGCGCGCCACCATCTGATGGGCCGCGGCGGCCTTGGAGGCCTTCGCGCCGAACTTCGCAGCCTGGTCCTTGAGCGCCGACGCCTTCTTCTCGACGTTCACCCGCTCCTTGCGACGACGCTCCTCGTCGGCCGCGCGCTGCCGCAGGTAGTGCTTCCAGCCCATGTTGTAGACGTCGATGATCTGCCGATTGGCGTCGAGGTAGAAGACGCGGTTGACAGTCTCGCCGACGAGATCGATGTCGTGGCTGATGACGATGACGCCGCCGCGGTAGCTCTTGAGAAACTCGCGCAGCCACACGATCGAGTCGGCGTCGAGGTGGTTGGTCGGCTCGTCGAGGATCATGGTGTCGGCGTCGCTGAAGAGGATGCGCGCGAGCTCGATGCGGCGGCGCTGACCGCCCGACAGCGTCTTGAGCGGCTGGTCGAGAATGCGGTCGGGCAGGCCGAGGTTGTGCGAGATCGAAGCGGCCTCCGACTCGGCCGCGTACCCGCCGAGTGCGTGGAAGCGGTCGGTCAGGTTGCCGAAGCGCTTCATCGCCTTCTCTGCGATCTTCGGATCGTCGGAGGCCATGTCGGCCGACGCCTTCGAGATGTTCTTGGTGAGGGTGCCGAGGCCGCGGGCGTCGAGAATGCGGTGCCGTGCGAGTTGCTCGGGATCGCCGCTGCGCGGATCCTGCGGGAGGAAGCCGAGTTCGCCCGAGACCGTGACGCTGCCCTCGGAGGGCTGCAGCTCGCCCGACAGCGTGCGTGTCAGCGTCGTCTTGCCCGCGCCGTTGCGCCCCACCAGACCGATCTTGTCACCCGGGTTCACGCGGAACGAGACGTTCTCCATGAGGCGTCGTGCGCCCACGTCGATCGCGAGATCCTCGACGATGATCACTGGTGGGGCTCCCTTCTGCGCGCGAATCGGCACCTGCGAATTCACACCGCCATTCGTGCGGACAACCTTGCCAGTCTACCGGCTCGAGCGCCTCGTGGCCTGCGATCGCGCGGATGGTCAGGCGGCCCCCAGTGCGGCCTCGTCGGCCCAGAGCGCGGTCTCGACGGTGCCGATGAGGTGCGCGGCAGGCAGCAGGGGCTCGCTTCGCGAGACGATGCGCCCGACGGCCTCCGATTTGCCGGCTCCGGCCGCGATCAGCCACACGTGCTCGGCTCGGTTCAGCGCCGGAAAGGTCAGGGAGACGCGCTCGGGCGGCGGCTTCGGCGAGTTGCGCACCGCAATCGCGTCGGGGGTGTCGGCCTCCGCGCGCAGCAGGTCGTCGCGCCCCGGGAAGAGCGACGCGACGTGCCCGTCGGGGCCGACGCCGTTGAGACCGACGTCGATGCGGTCGATGTTCGCGACCACCTCGGCGTACGCCGCGGCCGCCTCATCGAGGCTGAGGCCCGAGTCGCTCGCCGGCACGCGGTGCACGAGCGCGGGATCGACGCGCACCCTCGCGAACAGCGTGTCGTCGGCGAGCCTGTCGTTGCGATCCTCGTGCCCCTGAGGTGCCCAGCGCTCGTCGCCCCAGAGGAAGCGCACGTGCGACCAGTCGACCGTTTCGAGTTCGGGGTGGGCGGCGAGGTCGCGGAGCACCCGCTCTCCCCCGCTGCCTCCGGTGAGCACGACGCACGGGATCCCACCCTCTGCCTGGCGCTCTCGGCAGCGCTCGATCACCGCGGCGGCGACCGCCGACCCCAGCTGAGGGAGGTCGGCGACGCGCTCGATTCGCAGCGGTGCGGGGGCAGCCGACGGCGTGTCCAGCTCGGCCACGGTCTACAGCACCTCGATCTCGGTGCGGTCGCCCGACCACAGCGTGTGGAAGACGCCGGGCCGATCCACCCGCCGATAGGTGTGCGCGCCGAAGAAGTCGCGCTGTCCCTGGATCAGGGCCGCGGGCAGTCGCTCGGCGCGCAGCCCGTCGTAGTAAGCCAGCGACGACGAGAACGCGGGAGCCGGGATACCCGCCTGCGCGGCCACCACCACCACGCGCCGCCACGCGGCCTGACCGCGGGTCAGGGCGTCGGCGAAGTACGGGGCGGCCATGAGCACCGGGAGCCCGGGATCGCCCGCGTAGGCCTCGGCGATGCGGTTGAGGAACTGCGCTCGGATGATGCACCCGGCGCGCCAGATGCGCGAAACCGCGCCCAGGTCGATCTGCCAGCCGTACTCGGCGGCTCCGGCCCGGATCTCGTCGAAGCCCTGCGAGTAGGCGACGATCTTCGAGGCGTAGAGCGCCTGGCGCACGTCCTCGATGAACGCCGCCTCGTCTGCGACCGCGAACACGCCGTCCGGGCCGGGCAGCACAGCCGCCGCGGCCGCGCGCTGCTCCGGGTGCGACGAGAGCGAACGCGCGAACGTGGCCTCGGCGATCCCGGAGACCGGCACGCCCAGCGACAGCGCGGTCTGCACGGTCCAGGCACCGGTGCCCTTGGCACCGGCCTGATCCAGAACCACATCGACGAGCGGCGCACCGGTCGTCGCATCCACCTGTCGCAGCACCTCGGCGGTGATCTCGACGAGGTACGATTCGAGCTCGCCCGTGTTCCACGCGGCGAAGATGTCTGCGATCTCGGCCGGGCTCTTGCCGGTGCCGCGGCGAATCAGGTCGTACGCCTCGGCGATGAGCTGCATGTCGGCGTACTCGTTGCCGTTGTGGATCATCTTGACGAAGTGCCCGGCGCCGTCGGTCCCGACGTGGGTCACGCACGGCTCGCCCTCGGCGACCGCGGCGATGGAGGACAGGATCGGCCCGAGCGTCTGGTACGACTCGGCCGTGCCACCGGGCATCAGCGACGGGCCCGTGAGCGCGCCCT